>JAFVEX010000104.1 GCA_017475785.1 Eubacterium sp.
CCCTCACTGGAAGTTAAGAAGTCATTTCCCGAATAACCACCCATGGATGTGCCCCCGTCTGATTGTGCTCTGTTTGTATCATCATCTTACGTTATTTGCAAGTTAACGGTGTATTTTTTTGCTTTTGTTCAAAATATACACCGTTAAAACCTTATTTGAAAATAACAACAAAGTGGTCTGTGAATAGTTTTGGGCCTGCACAAATCAGAACGCACATCCTGATTTATATGCTACAATAACCTTGCAGGCCTTCCAAATAGTAATGAAACAATTACGGCTGGAATCATGAAGAAACGAACTGCGGAAGAGTATGCAGAAGAAAATATGCTATGCAGATAAATCATTCAGAAGGGACAACTGATATGAGAGACAGAATTGATAACGGAATTCCATACTTATCATTTGAATCATTTGATAAGACAAATCTGACCGTCAACGCGTTTTCGACGCGCATTGGCGGTGTCAGTTCCGGATATGCCGCCTCGCTGAATTTTGGCGGAACAGTCAATGACGCGCCGGAGAATATCGCAGAAAACTACCGCCGCATGGCTGCTGCCCTCTCTGTCCGCCCGGAGCAGATGGTTCTGACCCAACAGACGCACACAACCAATCTGCTGCGCGTCGGTTCCGACGATGCCGGCAAAGGGATCACGCGCCCGCGTCCGTGGACCGACATTGACGGTCTGCTGACAGATGTGCCTGGCGTCATGCTGGTCGCGACTTTTGCTGACTGCGTGCCGCTGTATTTTCTGGATCCGGTTCATCAGGCGATTGCGCTCTCACATTCGGGCTGGAGAGGAAGCGTCGGCAAAATGGGCGCTGTCACCGTACAGCGCATGCAGAAAGAATTCGGAACAAATCCGTCCGATCTGCTCGCCGGCATCGGGCCATGTATCTGCAGAAGTTGCTACGAGGTAGATGATTATGTCTCCGAGCAGATCCATGAAGGATTCTCAGATGATGACTGCAGTCATTTCCTTTTTCCGGGACGTCCGGGCCACTATCAGCTGGACCTGAAAGCAATGAACCGCCTGATTCTGCGTCAGGCGGGTGTGCCGGATGCGCAGATTTCCGACAGCGGTCTCTGTACCTGCTGTGAGCCGGAGCGCTTTTTTTCGCACCGCGCTTCCAACGGAAAACGCGGAAACCTCTGCGCATTTCTTATGCTGCGCTGAAGATTCCCGCGTTTCTCCTTATTTATCATAATCAGTCAGTTATCTGTCCATCACAGAGATTCTCGATCCACTCTCTTCTCTGAATCACAGCAAGCCAGTCTTCCGGAATCTCCTCGTATCCATAGAAAAGGCCTGCCAGACCGCCGCAAATTGCACCTACGGTATCCGTGTCTTTGCCGAGATTCACCGCCGTGAGCAGTGCGTCCCGAAACGTATTGGTCTTTAATAATGACCAGACAGCAGCTTCCAGCGTGTCGACGACATATCCGCCGCTCCTGATCTCTCTGGCAGAGAGGTCTCTGAATGCATATAAATCATGAAGCCGCCCATAATGCGCCAATTCCGTTAAGTACTGCAGATCCTGTCTGTAGAAAGTGAATCCCTCGTTCAATCCCTTCTGCAGCACGCCGATCAGATCTCCTGCAGTTCTCTCCACGACATCCTGCTCCAGGACCGCCCGCACCATAAAGTAGTAGAGACCGCAGGCGATCTTCGCACGCAAATGATTGTGTGTCAGTCCGGAGATCTGATGGATCGCCGCAATTGCCTCTTCATCTGTCATCTCTCCGGAAGATTGCTGCTCACAGCAGTACAGACACACCGGAAGGATTCGCATCAGTGAACCGTTTCCATTGTCATGCTCTGTAGCGCCGCCGCAGGTATTAATATCCTGCTCTTTCATATATCTAAGGATTGCCTCTGTTGTCCCAATTCCATTATCAAATGACTTACCAAATGGCGTATACTCGCCCTTCGTAAGCCAAAGTGCAAAGCGGTACATGATATCTGCCGGATTGAGACAATTAAATTTCCGGATACTGACGAGCGTTGCCAGCGTCATACTTCCGTCATCTGTCCATGTGCCGACAGGCATATTAAAAGTCCCATACCCTGTCATTGTTGTGACAGGATTCTTTGCAATCTCTTCACGGCTTCGAAATTGAACCGGACATCCAAGTGCGTCGCCGATGATAATACCCATAACACCATCTTTCCAGAATCGATTCAATTGTCTTTTTTTCATAATCCAAACCCTCCAGATCTCAGCCCGTTTTCGTGTTCTGAAATAAGTATAACACATGGTGGATTCTAAACGGTCGCTTCCGGGACGACCTCAAAAGATTCCTTCCCGTCAAGTATGGATAGAGTACTTTCAGTTTTTTCATCTGTAATGCCGAAAATACCCCTGATCTACGCCTGATATTCCGCATGGAACTTCGTGTATTTATCTGCTCTTCCCAAAGCTTTTTCCACTGGATATTTCATCCAGTGGTCCTCTGTTTTTGGGGTCACAATTGTGCAGATATGCACACGGCTGTATACCGATATTATCATCCTGTACCTGCTCCGAAGAATTTCGAATGAAAGTGGCATATGCATATGCCTGATAAGAAGGATGATTAACAGTACGAAATCCGCCGCCCGTATAGGCCCGGACACTGTGCTGCATGATATCATCCACTTTCTCAGCTTTATCCCACTGCTTTAATTCAACGATAACCACGTTGCTCTGATCTTTTTGATCTGCACCGGCAATCATAAAATCAACTCGTTTCGACGTTCTTGGAATTTGATATTCGATTGCGACATCTGCATCGCCGGGAATATCCGGATCATCCAGAACTGCCCGCATGAAATGCAGAGAGTTCTGCCAGGAATGGTACTCGGCCAGATGACCGCCGAATATTTTTCTCGCTTTCATATTTTCCAGAATGATATCGGAGATCTGGTTCAGATTAACATCGTCATTAAATTGTGTTTTTGTCGCGTTGTATACAATCATCCATTAATCCTCTGCGCATACGCTCTGCACTTTTGCCGGCCTCACGATCCGAATCCTTTCCCAACTTATTCCACATATTATTTCAAGTATATCATAACGGAACTGGGGAGCAAACAACTTGATTGCAGCAGTATAAATGACGATACATTCCACAAATGTGACAGCAGAACACTTGTGATTGCAAAATGACAGATGAACGTAAGATGCAAGCAATTCATCAAAATATTTCGTGACCCGGTCATACGTTTCTGCCCTGTCTGTGCATTGCACGAACCTGCAGGAATCGCTATAATGTTAAGGACCCTCCAGGCTTGTTCAACACTTTACATTTACAATTAAGAGAAAGTAAATTTCAGATGAATCAACACACCAAAGCTGTCTTATATGTAATATTAACAGGATTGGGGTTCTCCCTCATGTCCCTGTTTGTCCGCCTGGCAGGGGATCTTCCGACGATGGAAAAGGCCTTATTCCGGAATGCCGTCGCTGCTCTGATCGCTCTCTCTGCCCTGTTCCGTTCAAACGAAAAATTTCATTTTCACCGGGACAGCCTTCCCGGACTTCTTTTGCGCAGCTGCTTTGGAACTGCAGGACTGATCATTAATTTCTACGTCATAGATCATTTGAATATCGCGGATGCCAACATTCTGAACAAATTGTCCCCGTTTTTTGCCATTCTGATGTCTATGGTGATCCTGCGGGAGATTCCGGCCTATTCTGATTTTGCCTGCGTCGCGGTCGCTCTGATCGGCGCGGCATTTGTGGTTCATCCCACAAAGGGACTCGCTTCACTTCCTTCCCTGATCGGCGTTCTGGGCGGATTCTGCGCTGGAACTGCTTATACTTATGTGCGAAAACTCCGGCTATCCGGTGAGCGCGGACCAATGATTGTCCTTTTTTTCTCTGTCTTTTCACTGATCGTCTGTATACCGGGCACGATAATCAACTTTAAACCGATGCAGCCGCTCCAGCTGGTTTTTCTGATTCTGGCTGGCTGCAGCGCGGCGCTGGGACAGTTTTCTGTTACGAAAGCGTATGCCTTCGCCCCCGCAAAACAAATCTCTGTTTTTGATTATTCGCAGGTTCTTTTCGCAGCACTCTGGGGCTTCTTCTTTTTCGGCGAGCACCCGGACATTTACAGCTGTATCGGATATGTCCTGATTCTGGGAGCCGCCCTCTATCGCTGGAAATCCGGATTGAAGGCATAATCCGCCTGCAGAGCCAGCTCTTCTACTGCAATTTCCGAAAAAAGATCAACTGTCATACCTGCTCCTGTCAGCACACGCCCGCCACCTGTGTCGTGTGCCTGAAAATGCTCGTAATTCACAGTCCTTCTTTTCAAGACAAAAGATTCCTCATATTATAACATCCCCTACATAAGCAAGGGAAAACTATGGTAAAATACTTTATATCATAATCAATCATAATAGAAGTGAATGAGGAGGCAGTTACTATGAAGTCAGTTTGGATCCAGGAAAACACCTGGCAGGATGTTGCGGAATATCTGAAACACGACAATACGGTAATCATTCCGATCGGGAGTACCGAACAGCATGGACCCGCAGGGCCTCTTGGCGTCGATACTTACGCGGCAATCGGGCTTTGCGAAGACGCCGCAAAACAGACCGGCGTCATGGTCGCCCCGCCTCTGTGGTACGGAGATTCACCGCACCATCTCGGATTTCCGGGAACCATTTCCCTTCGGAGTGAGACCCTGATTCTTGTCATAAAAGATATCGTCCACACCCTGTATCAGAACGGATTCAGAAGATTTATCCTTCTAAACGGCCACAAAGGGACCAATCTTGCCCCCATGACGGTTGCCGCAAGAGGACTTCTTGAATATGAACTGAAAGACATCCGGATTGCCATAAGCGATCCACTCTATTTATGCACAAACGCACAGGAAATCAAAGGGGATGTTGCGGAACATCACGCCGGCGTGCTCGAGATCTCCCATGTAATGTACAAATTCCCGGGCCTTGTAAAAGAAGATAAGCAAAATCCCAACGCCGTAGATCTCTCAAATGAATTTTCGAGTTATATCAAGCCGGATCTTTTCGGCCCGGCAAGCGGTGTATACGCTGACGTGCTCTGGAGCAGCCGCGATCAGAAGGCCTTCGCCCCGACCGGTTCTTTTTCCGATTCTTCTAACGCCAGCGCCGAGATGGGAAAAGCTTATCATGATAATATGGTGCAAAACTTTGCCGAGTTTATCGAGTGGTTTAAGACTTCCGTGAGTCCGGAAGAAAAATATAAATAAAATGCACAGACGCTGAAAGCTCCTGCTTTTTTTGCAGGAGCTTTCCTTAATCACGTAAACCGGCTGTCAGCTCTCCGGTACGGATACTGCATCCTCGTTTTTGCGCTCAGCCCGCCAGGTACGCGGCGGCACCCGGCTTAAAGCTTTCTGTCGCGCGGGTCAGCACCTGGTTCAGGTCGCTGATTCCGGTGTCATAGTACGTCGCGTCAAAAAGCGCGATCCCGTCGTCCAGATCCATCGCCATAGTCGTGCGGCCGCTGGCAGCGCCCTGCGAATCCTGCAGCGTATAGCTGATCCGGTAAGCGCTGCGGCCGTTGACCGTGACATTTTCCACCTCCAGCGGCACGCCGTAGGCATTTGGATTGCCCGACAGCTGCGTCAGGCTCTCCTGCAGGGTGGCTTTTGCGTCAGGTCCGGATTTCACTCTGCTGATCTCAAGCACCGGGTAGGATTCCTCCCCGCTGCAGTAGACGATCATCGTGCCATTTGCGTCTCGCAGAGACACTTTTACGTAATCCGGCAGGACGACCGCGAAATCCTGCTGTTCGCTGGCAAATGCCAGCTCGTTTTCTCCGATATAGTACTCACTCTCATACGTATACTCTGTGGTTGTTTCCGAGCCGGAATCCGTGTTCTGGTCCCCGGCGGGTTCTACAGCCTCAGCGACCGGAATACTCTCGTAATACCCGGATGCATTCGCATAGCTCGCGACGGCGTCCTGCAGAGCGAGCGCAGTCGCCTCGCCGCTGTTCTCAAGCACATGCTGCTCGTAGAGCATCACATTTTTCTCACGGCCATCCGTGATTTCTTCTATATAATCCGTATATTCCAGCTTGACTCCTTCTATCTGATAGCCGTAGCAGATTCCCTGCAGCGTGCGCCCGCTGATCGTCAGCGGCTCCACGGCCTTCGGCTCCTCATAAACTTCATACTGGTTCTGCCTCGCCGTCTCCATGAAGTGTTCTCCGACCTGGCTGAGATACTCCTCCGTGCTGAGCCCCTCGCTGCTGTCAGCAAATACGGCAAAGTAATTGACTTTGATTTCATCCGTGTAAACTATCGCGCCGCTTTTCCCTTCCAGTTCCTGCGGCTCAAATGTATCCGCGTACAGGAAGCTGAAATCCGCGTCCGCGTTTTTGTAAATCGCATAATGTGCCGGGATTTCATCAATTCCATACGCCTGCCCCGCTCCGGCACCTGAGGATTCCTCTGTCACAGCAGAAGCAACCTGCTCCAGCACATCCCGCACAGCCGAAAATCCGCCGACCTCGTAAATCCGATCCTCAAAACAGAAGTTTCCATTCTGGAACCGCACTGTATTCGCGCTCCCGTCCTCCATGACAAACGTCAGGACATCGTCCGAATCCGTCGCGCGGACATCCGTCTCTTCGCCAATCGTCATCTCACGGAGCGCGTCGACGCAGGCTGCGATCATCAGCTCGTCTTCCGTCTCAAACTGCTCAGCCGCCTCATACTGTCTCGTGTAAACAAGACGCACCGGCTCCTCCATGAAATCAATCACCGCTTCCGGCTTCTCAGCTTCTTCCTCCGGCTCCGCGTCTTCCTCTGCGTCTGATTCCGCGTCTTCCTCCGAATCTGCTTCCGCGTCAGCGTCCGCCTCTGATTCCAGCGAAGACATCGAGACACCTGCCGCGTCCTCGATATCCGTCATATCCGGCTTTTGCGGGCAGCAGCCGGACACCGCCAGGACACAGACCAGAAGAAACACCAGCAGACTGACCGGCAGCAGCCTCTTTCCTCTTTTGCTTCGAATGACCTCTTTCCTCATTTCATACTCCCTCCAGAAAACCATGCACGCCAGGCATACGTGACCCAGGAATCTTTTCAAAGATGCCAGGCATGCGTGACCCTTATGAAAAAAGTTCAATATTTACTGTCTCATCATATCATGTAATTGTCCCGCGCGTAAATATGCATCGTGCGGATGGCCGCTCAAAAAAGACGCGATCCGCATGGAATCGCGCCTTTTCTGGTTATTATTATGCCAGATTATGATTACTTTCTGGAGATTACCTTCTTGGTTGCTGCAATGATATCCTCCGGCATGAGGTTGTACTCCTGCTCCAGGAAATCCTGCGGTCCAACCTGGCCAAAGCGGTTCTGGATACCGACAAACTCCTGCGGAACGAGGCAGTTCTTTGCCAGAACGTTTGCAATTGCGGAGCCGAGGCCGCAGCTGACCTGATGGTTCTCAGCTGTGACGATTGCGCCGGTCTCCTGAGCAGCCTTGATGATCAGTTCTTCATCAAGCGGCTTCCAGGTGTGCATATCAATGACACGCGCGGAGATGCCTTCTGCCTTCAGAGCTTCCTCTGCCTGCAGAGCCTTGTCTACCATGATGCCGGACGCGATGATGGTGACATCAGAGCCGTCACGGAGTGTAACGCCCTTGCCGAGTTCGAACTCAGAACCATCCTCATAGACCTTGACAAATCCCTTACGGATCAGACGCTGATATGTGATGGTCGGAACCTTCGCAAGTTCCTTGGTCAGCGCGTAGGTCTGTGCGTAGTCTGCGCAGTCAACGACTGTTGCGTTCGGAACGGAGAGATACAGTGCGCAGTCTTCAAACGGCATATGGGTAGCGCCGTTGAATGCAGCTGTGACGCCCGGGTCAGAACCGACAATGTGCACCGGCCACTCGGAATATCCTGCGGACAGGAATGCCTGGTCAAATACACGGCGGGACGCGAAAATACCAAATGTGTGGATAAACGGATTCAGGCCGGATGCCGCCATACCGGAAGCGACGCCAACTGCGTTTGCCTCAGCGATACCTGCGTTGAAAACCTGATCCGGATGTGCCTTGTCAAGTCTGCCGACGTTGATGCAGCCCTTCAGGTCGCAGTCAATGTGAACGACCTTCTTGTCAGCATCCATCAGCTCGAGCACAGCATCAATATATCCATCACGGCACGCGCGTTTGTCTTTTTCATGCTTTCCATCTAAAACAAAACTCATGATCATGCTCCTTTCTGCGCACGGACTGCAGCGAGATTTTCTTCAGCTACCTTGATTGCCTCATCCCACTCTTCCTTGGACGGCTGAGAAGAATGCGCACCTGTGGACTCAGCAAATGTTGCGCCTTTGCCCTTGACGGTGTTCAGGATCAGGGCGATCGGCTTATCCTCGACCTTGTAAGCTTCCTGAATCGCGTCGTAGATCTGCTCAACATCATTTCCGTCTGCCACGTCGATTACGTGCCATCCGAATGCGTCGAACTTCGCGCCAATACCTTTTCCGTGGCTCATAACGACATCGACTGCGCCATCAAGCTGACGGCCGTTGTTGTCAACCAGGCAGATCAGGTTGTTCATTTTATAATGAGCCGCGAACTGAGCTGCTTCCCAGACCTGTCCTTCATCCGCCTCGCCGTCGCCGACAAATACGAATGTGTGGCTGTCTCTGCCCTGGCACTTGTTGCCGAGCGCCGCGCCGACTGCCTCGCTGATGCCCTGTCCGAGAGAACCGGTTGTCAGGTCAACGCCCGGTGTCATCAGATGGTCTGTGTGAGACGGGAATGTGGTGTGCGGCTGATTCAGCTGATAAGCGTTCTCTACCGGATAGAAGCCCTTCAGGCCAAGTGTCGCGTACATAACCGGTCCGCCGTGTCCCTTGGAAAGAACACACCAGTCTCTGTCTTCCCACTTCGGGTTCTTCGGGTCATACTTCATGACATCGCCGTACAGAACGGCAAATGCGTCTGCCAGTGACATGGAACCACCGACATGACCAAAGCCGCGAGAGCCGATGATTTTCAGCGTCTCTACACGGATTTCCGCAGCAAACTCACGCAGTTCCTGCATCTTCTGCTCTTTGCTCATAGCATAATCTCCTTGCATAGTAATATGTTGACTTGTAACGGTTTCTTCAAAAAACACCTCCGTCTGCAGACAGGCGGAACGTATTTTCTGCATACCTGTTTTAATATTATACTTTTTTCGTCAAAACATCAACTGCCGATTCCGCATTTTCGCAAGAATTCAGCCTTATCCGGCAGATTCAGCAAGAATGCGGCTTTTCATCCGGCCTTACAGACGCGCGACGCCGCTCTTTCTGGCCGCCTCTGCGACTGCGCTGGAAACCGCCGGGCAGACGCGCTCGTCAAATGCTGCCGGAATGATGTAATCCGCGCTCAGCTCTTCCTCGGATACGAGATTCGCAAGCGCGTGAGCTGCCGCGATCTTCATCTCTTCATTAATATCGCTTGCGCGCACGTCAAAGGTGCCGCGGAAGATGCCCGGGAATGCCAGTACGTTGTTGATCTGGTTCGGGAAGTCACTGCGTCCGGTCGCGACGACTGCCGCGCCTGCTGCCTTCGCCTCATCCGGGAAGATCTCCGGCGTCGGATTTGCGCACGCAAAGACGATCGGGTCCTTAGCCATGGATCTGACCATATCCTGTGTGACCAGTCCCGGCGCGCTGACGCCGATGAATACATCTGCGCCGACCATTGCGTCCGCAAGTGAGCCCTGGCAGTTCTCAGGATTTGTGATCTCTGCCATCTCATCCTTGATGCTGTTCATGCCTTCTGCGCGGCCCTTGTAGATCGCGCCGCGGCGGTCGCAGATAATCAGGTTCTTGACGCCCGCGGAAATCAGCAGCTTGGAGATCGCGATGGACGCAGAGCCTGCGCCGCTCATGACAACCTTGATCTCGTCAATTTTCTTATTGACGATCTTGAGCGCGTTTGTCAGACCCGCCAGAGAAATGACAGCGGTTCCGTGCTGGTCGTCGTGGAAAATCGGGATGTCACATTTCTCTTTCAGCTTCTTTTCGATCTCAAAGCAGCGCGGAGCCGCGATGTCCTCGAGGTTGATGCCGCCGAAGCTGCCGCTGATCAGATAAATCGTGTTGACGATCTCATCGACGTCCTTGCTCTTGATGCACAGCGGGAATGCGTCGACTCCGCCGAAGGACTTAAACAGAACACACTTGCCTTCCATGACCGGCATGCCGGCTTCCGGGCCGATGTCGCCCAGGCCAAGAACAGCGGAACCGTCTGTCACGACGAGGCACATGTTCGCGCGGCGGGTGAGGTCATAGCTCTTGTTGATGTCCTTCTGGATCTCCAGGCACGGCTGCGCGACGCCCGGCGTGTAGGCGAGGGAGAGATCATCCTTGGACTTGACCGGAACGGTCGCGATGACTTCGATCTTGCCTTTCCATTCTGCGTGGAGTCTGAGTGATTCTTTTGCGTAATCCATGTTTTTCTCCTTATGTATATATTTTCTTGCTGCGTTTTTGTGTACTTTTTTATGGTGCTTTAAACCAGATCGCATGTAGTGAGCGATTCATCGGGCTCACACGTGAAACATCCGATGAACCTCCGGCTAACCGTTCGTAGGGATCCGGCAAATTCGTGAAAGGCGGCCACTCATTTCCCGGATCCTGACGAACGCTAACCCGCAGTTTCATGCGACTGTTTCATCGAATGCTCACCCGTATGAATCGTCTCACTTCACG
>JAFVEX010000013.1 GCA_017475785.1 Eubacterium sp.
ATTTTTAACCTGTACACAGCCTTTCCGCGGCGCGGCTGCTACCGCTCGCCAAGCTTCAGATTCGGCACCGCGTTCAGATCCCAGCCGCTGCGCGTGCCTCTTTGATACTCATAATATGCCGCAGTACCGATCATCGCGGCGTTATCCGTGCAAAGTACCGGAGATGGATGATAAAACGCGATTCCACGCTCCCTGCAGGCCTGCTCCATCGCTGCGCGCAGCGCTGAATTGGATGCCACGCCTCCCGCGATCGCAAAGCGCTTCACCTGATAATCTGCCGCCGCCCGCATTGCCGTCGATACGAGATCATCCACGACAGCCGCCTGAAAAGATGCAGCCACATCGGCCTGGTTCCAGGGCTCACCGGTCATCTGACACTTGTTCAGGTAGTTCAGAACTGCTGATTTCAGGCCGCTGAAGCTGAAGTCATACCCGCCGGTTTCCTTCGATCCGCGGGCGTACGTCAGGGCAGCCCTCCCCGGACGGTCGATTTTTGTCCGCGGAAAAGCAACCGCTTCCGGATTTCCCTCTTTTGCGATCCGGTCAATTTTTGGCCCGCCGGGATAACCCAGCCCGATCGCGCGCGCCACCTTGTCATACGCCTCCCCTGCGGCGTCGTCCCTGGTCCGTCCCAGGATCTCAAATTCTCCGTAATCCTTTACGATAACCAGATGCGTGTGTCCGCCTGAGATGACCTCGCACAGGAATGGCGGTTCCAGATCCGGGTGTTCTATGAAGTTCGCGGCGATATGCCCCTCAATGTGATGCACGCCGATCAGCGGCAGCTTCCGGGCAAATGCGATTGCCTTGGCCTCTGCCACACCCACGAGGAGCGCGCCGACCAGTCCCGGGCCATACGTGACGCCTACTGCGGTGATATCATCCAGCGTCATGCCGGCCTCCGACAGCGCCATATCGATTACCTGGTTGATCTTTTCGATGTGCCTGCGTGACGCAATTTCCGGCACAACGCCCCCGTACAGCTTATGTATATCAATCTGCGATGAAATAATATTTGAGAGAACCGTGCGGCCGTTTTGCACAACCGCGGCCGCTGTCTCGTCACAGGAGCTCTCAATCGCCAGAATATTAACTGTCTCCATATCGTCAGTTTCCTTTAGTCTGAATCCTTAAACGTGTATGACTGATCTCTTAGGAAGGATTAAATCAGCGCTTTCCTTATTATGATTCGTCGGCAAACTGCAGCGTCAGCGCCTTTCCGTCTTTCCCCAGGCGGGTCTGCGGAAAGATTTCCTGCAGCTCGCTGAGGTATTGCTTTGGTTTTGCCATCGATGGGGAAAAATGTGTCAGCCACAGCCGCTGCGGCTGTGCCTCCGCGGCGAGACGCGCCGCCTCCTGCATCATCATATGCCGGTTCTCCTTCGCGTTCTGCCGCTTATCAGGGTCTCCGTACATTCCCTCACAGACAAACAGGTCTGCTCCGCGCGCGTGCGCGGAGATTGACTCAGTCGGGCGGGTGTCCGTGACATACGTCACCTTCAGCCCGCGCCTTTGCGGCCCGAGCACCATGTCGGGTGTCAGAACACGGTCATCGAGGACAATCGTCTCGCCCTTTTGCAGCGGATTCCAGTACTGCAGAGGAATTCCCTGCTCCCTGGCGCGCACAGGGTCGAACTTTCCGCCGCGCAGTATCTCCAGCGTGTATCCGTAGCAGACAATATTGTGCCGCACACGGAACGCCGTGATGCGGAATCCATGCAGCTCCAGGCACTGTTCCGTCTCTGTCAGCTCGATCAGCCTGATCTCAAAAGGCAGCTCCGGCGCTATGACGCGCAGCCCGGAAACCACACGTGACAGTCCCTTTGGTCCGACCAGCGTCAGCGGCTCTGTCCTGTCGGCATTCGCCATGGCCAGGAGAATCCCGGGCAGCCCGCTGATGTGGTCGCCGTGATAATGCGTAAAGCAGATCACCTCGATTGGCTTGAAGTTCCAGCCATTCTGCCGCATCGATATCTGCGTGCCCTCTCCGCAGTCAATCAGCACGCTGCGCCCGTTGCACCGTGTGATCAGAGATGTGAGCCATCTGTTTGGAAGCGGCATCATACCGCCTGTGCCTAGTAAACAAATATCCAGCATTTTTACTCCCGTCTGTCTTCTTTTCAGTGTCGTGCGCATGCCTGCGCTTCGCTTCGGCCGGCGCAAAAGCGAATGTCCACTGAACATTCTGCGCCGTCATGCGCCGCCGGAAGCTTTTGTATGACAGGAAATACGCTGGAACAGGGTACTATCCTGTCATATAAAAAGCGGGGCAGGCATAACGCCTGCCCGTGTTATCCGGTTCTGTCCCGGCGCAGGCTCCCTTTTCGGAAACGCGCCAGTCCATCAAAGATGCGCACGCCTCGCCCGCTCAGGCGCCTGCATGCTTTTCGACATATTCCTTCAGCCTGGTGAATGTCTCGTCGCTGAACACGTGTTCCATCCTGCATGCGTCCTCGTTCGCGACCTCGGGATCTACGCCGATGCTGATCAGGAACTGCTGCAGAAATTCATGGCGCGCCAGAACCTCTGAAGCTTCTTCCATTCCCTTTTCCGTCAGAATCAGCTCGCCGTGATCTTCCCGGATCACATAACCCTCCTCAATCAGCTTTGAGACGGCTATGCTGACACTTGGCTTGGAAAAGCCCAGATGCCGCGCGACGTCGACAGAACGACAGCTGCCCCGCATTTTGCGCAGCAGAAGGATCGCCTCAATATAATCTTCTTTTGACTGGTTTTTTACCATATACTCTACACCCTGCCTCTCTTACTTATTTTTGCAGGAAAACCCAACACATATTATACGGGAACGCCCTGAATAAGTCAACGCACGGCATTTGCTTATCGCATTGATCACACTTTTTTTAGAAATGGACGGCTTGACATTTTGCGCAAAGTAGTTTACTCTCTATATTAAATCAGCACTCGTGCAGGTTGAGTGCTGATAAGCTCTGATAAGGAGGGCATGTGTGAATGAATGAAACAAAAAGTTATATGATAATTCCGACATACGATACCATCGTTCTGCCGGATGTAGAATACCAGTTCGGATCCGATGATTTTACGTCAGAAGAGAAAAGCCGCATAAAGATTGACGGGAACAAGGCCATTGTCCTGCCGATGAAGACGCCGAAGGAGCGCTCCGAGATGAGCCTGGAGGACTTCTACGGAATCGGTGTCCTCACGGACGTCCTGGAGATACAGGAGACCAACATCGGCACACGCGTTCATGTGCATACGCGCGGAAGGGTGCGCGTCACTGATTTTAACGCGACGGAAGAGATTCTGGAGGGCTCCTGGACGCCCCTGGAGGAAAAGGTCGACATCAACGCCGAAGGTGAGAAGGCGCTGCTCGATCAGATCAAGGAAATTACCCTTGATATTTCCACGCATATCCAGGGCGGAAATCTTGTACAGAATTACATTAAGGCGATCGATTCTATTTCCGACTACGCGGCGATGTTCTGTCAGTTCTACGGGATGACGCCCGATGAGAAATACGCACTGCTTGAGACCAGTTCCCTGAAGGAGCGGGGTCTCTTGATCCACGAGGCGCTTCTGCGTTTTAAAGGAACCATCGACCTGCAGGTGGATCTGAATAAGCGCTACAACGACACGGAGGGCAACCTCTACAAAAAAGCCGCCATCCAGAAACAGATCGGCCTGCTCCAGCAGGAGCTGGACGAGATGGATCCGGAGACTGCCTCGACGGAAAATGAGTACAAGCAGAAAATCGAGGCCTCCGGCATGCCTGAGGAGGCCCGCAAGGAAGTGGACCGCGTGCTGAAGCGGTACCTGCAGGCGCAGCCGAACGATCCGGAGCGCTCCTCCATGGAAAACTACCTGGATTTTGTGACGGCTCTCCAGTGGAAGCTGGAGGAAGCCCCGCCGGTCGACCTGAAAAAGGCGCGCAAAATCCTTGACCGGGATCACTATGGCCTTGACAAGATCAAGGAGCGCATGCTGCAGCAGATCGCAGTAATGACGCTCAAGCAGAATCAGGGCGGATCGATCCTGCTGCTGGTTGGCGCCCC
>JAFVEX010000105.1 GCA_017475785.1 Eubacterium sp.
AAACGGATAAATGTAATAGTGGGTGGGACACTCTGCAGAATTATAGTATTCTCCGTCCGCACTCTGCTGCTCAAGCGAGAGTGTTCCGAGCGGCGTCGCCGGATAAAGCTTTCCGAGGCTGCAGCCGTTGAGATCGATCTTCAGCGCTTCTACAAGTGCCTTCCGCTCATTCTCATTCAGCTTCATTCCGCCATCCTGCTGAGTCTGATCCGCTGACCCTGCGCCGTCCGGGGAGGTGATCCAGTCCTCTGCGCTGATGTGATCAAACATCTCTGCCGTCAGATGGTTGACCGGATAAATCTGTTCCCTGTAGGCGCGGTTTTCTGTCAGGATCTGCATGGTTTCCCGCAGCGTACTAAGCGAGACGTTGTACGAGCGATAGCGCTTCTGCCCGTTTTTCAGCTGGATGACAGCACTGATGCCGGCATTAGAAGCGGCAGTCCCGTTCTCATGTGCCTCTGCGTTCGCGACGCCTTCCTGCAGAAGGGGATAGACAGCCGCTGTATCTGTTGTCGTCATTTCTTCCAGCAGCTTCATAAATCTGTCCGGCTCTCTGTAGTAAAAATAATCCGTATAGCCGCACTGATCCGCCAGCGTCCACTCCTGGCTCAGAATTCCGACTGACTCGATTGACTGCTCCTTTGGCAGATAACTGTCATATCCAAACGGATCAAACAGAAGCAGCACCAGGATCAGGACAGTTCCCGCCACAGCCACAGCAGATGATCTCCAGCGCCGCAGGATATTTTTCAGATCAACGCTCTGAACTGCTTCCATCAGCGCGCAGGCCGCGAGGACGCCTGCCACGGCTCCGCAGACAAACCAGAATCTGGGCCGTGAGTACCCGATGCTCTGAAAGAGCAATCCAAAGACCATTCCGGACGGGATTGCGACAGCGACCTTAATAACCGCTTCCAGAACGGGGTGGACATACGCGTTTCCGGCTGCCTCGGAAGGCCTGCGCCTGTAGCAGACAAGACCCGCCGCTGTACAGCCTGCCGCGAATACAGCGAGCATCAGCAGTCCGGCCACGCCAATCCGCCCCTGGTCCAGATGCAGCAGCCAAATGCCTGCAGGTGAAGAGTACAGTCCGGCGCTCTCCTGCCCTCTGTCCAGATATGTCTCAAATGCCCACGGCATCAGAAGCGAATAAATGAACACTGCAAGCGGGCCATAAACCACGAACATCACAGAAAGCAGACCGCCGATCAGCACGCGGCCAGAGATCACCACCGCAAGCACACACAGCGCGTATGCCGCCAGAAACAGCAGGATATTGTCCGCAAAGCCGCGCAAAAGCACATGGATTGTTTCAGCCGTGACGACACCGTGCACCGAGCCGATCCCGAAAAACGCGATCAGCGCGCAGACCAGATACGGAACCAGCACGATCAGCACGCCATCCGCAAACGGAATCCAGTACAGCTGTGATCTGCGTAAAGAAAGGCTGTGATAAAAGTCGACCTTCTGCCTGGAGCAGAGCCAGGCGTAACCTGTCAGCGCAGCTACAAAAGCTCCTGCGAGAAGAACGCCTGTGTCAATGCGGTTCTCTATCGAAAAGAACCCCTGCGCGACAGCGATTTTATTCTGCAGGACCAGCGCCGCTCTTCCGGCCGCGCTGGCATATTCCGACGGCTCAATATAATTATAGGTAGCATTCTGCAGCCGGATCAGATACCGGACAGGAATCAGCAGCAGCTCGACGATCGTCAGGAGAAGCATCAGCCACCCTCTCTGCCGCAGGTCAAACAGCATCATTTTATGAAATGAGCGCTTTGAGATCATACCCCGCCACCTCCGTTTCAAAGATAAAGAGTTCTTCCAGTGTCAGCGGCAAAGCCTCCATAAAGAGAGGATCCGCCGCAGCGACGCGCTCCAGCACCTCCGTGCGCGTTCCGCGCGCGATAATCGTAATCATAGACCCGCGCCTGTCACAGTGCATTACCTGAAGCTCCTTAAGCAGCTGTGCCTCCCGGTGCTCATCTCTGATCACGCACTGCACCTTCTGCGCGTGGAATTTCAGTTCCTCAAGACTTTCTGTCAGCAGAATTCCTCCCTGGTGCAGCAGTCCGATATGGTCGCACAGATCCTCCAGCTCCCGGAGATTATGTGATGCGATTACCGGTGTAAAGCTGCGGTCAAGAAGCTCCGTGGCAAAAATACTCTTGACAGCCTGCCGCATGACCGGGTCAAGCCCGTCAAATGTCTCGTCGCACAGCAGGTACTGCGTGCCGGCCGAGATCCCCAGCAATACTGCGACCTGCTTCTGCATGCCCTTGGAAAACGTGCTGATCTTCCTGTTCTTATCAAGTCCCGCCTTCTCCAGCAGCGTCAGATACCGCTTTCTGGAAAACTTCGGGTAGATTACTTCATACGCCTGCGCCATGGCCAGCGGCGTCGCATTCTGGAAGAAGTAACTGTTATCCGAGAGAAAACAGATCTGCTCCTTCACTGCCGGGTTCTCATAAACCGGTGATCCGTCGACAAGAATCTCACCGGCGTCAGGCCGGTAGACCCCGGAAAGCATCCGCAGGATCGTGCTTTTACCAGACCCGTTAGTTCCCAGCAGGCCGAAAATCTCACCTTCTTTAATGGAAAGACTGACATTCCGAACTGCCTGAATGTCACCAAAACGCTTGGAAACGCCTTTCAGTTCAATCATGCTCCGTACCTCCCTTGCTATCCTCATCCTTCAGGCCAAACACCTGGTTCATCACGTCCCTGCATTTCTCAGAGGTGATGCCCAGCTCCCGCCCGTCCGCCAGAAAAACCCGCAGCTGCTCCAGCCACTCCTGTTCCTTCTTCGCGAAAAGCGCGTGGCTGTCTGCGACAAAATTACCCTTGCCCCGGACAGAATAAATATATCCTTCCGACTCCAGCACCGCATACGCCCGCTGGATCGTATTCGGATTAATCGACAGCTCCGCCGCCATCTGACGCACAGATGGCATCTGCGTGTCCGGCTCAAGTATCTGTTTTAGAATCAGGAACACGAATTTCTCTACGATCTGCTCATATATCTGCCACGCGTCCCTGTAGTCAATCTGGATCACGTGAAACTCCTTTCCGTGCGCACCTGGGAACCCTTTCAAAGTAACTGTTCCAATCGTTATAGGTGTACTATAGCACTTAGTACACTCACTGTCAAGTAGGTGTGGATCACAACCTGCCAGCAGGTTGTGAAGAAAAAAAGGGACGGTTCTAGCGAACCGTCACCCGTATCCTCTTTGACGCGCCGCACTGGGCGTACACGTAAATATAGCACGTTCCTTTTTTCTTCGCCCGGATCACGCCTTTCTTGCTGACCGTGGCGATCTTCTTGTCTGTTGACTCATAACAGACGCCTCTGTGCCGGGACACTTTCCTGCCGCCAATTGCTCTGGAGGTTCCGGACAGGCTGAATTTCTTTCCTGCCTTAAGTGAGACTGCGCCGTTTTTTGCCTTTGTTGTCACTTTCGTGTCGTTGGCGCAGGTTCCGCCTTTTGTCACGATATGGATCATGACAGAGCGGGAAAGCTGGCGGTTCCGCGCGTCAAAGGCGATCACTACAAACTTGTAATACGTGCCTTTTTTCAGTTTTTTCCCGCCGATTGTTTTAACTGTATAAGCTGTCTTTGTGGTGGTCTTCAGCTTCTTCGCGGTATAAGCAGTGCCGCACCGGTTCCCGTAGATCACGTACTTTGCGGCGCCTGGTATTTTCTTCCAGTTCAGGCGGATGGACGTCTTTGTCTGGCTTTTTGACTGCAGAAGGAGTCCGGCATATTTCTCCGCGCCGGATGACGGCAGAACGGACGGGATTGTTTTCGTGGATTTTGCAGTGGTGCTTGTGCCACTCTGACTGCTGACCCCAGACGTCCCACTCTGGCTTCCGCTTTCCTGACTGCCCTCCTTCGCCTCCTGTGTATTATCTGAACTGCCGGTTCTGCTGATTTTTTCTGTCTTGACAGCCCCGCATGCAGTGCAGGTATATGTTCTGATACCGTCTGCATTTGCAGTAGCCTTCGTCGTAATGACGCCGGCATCCCAGGTGTGGCTGGCCTTCTCTATATGGGCGTGATTCCGGCTGCAGACCCGCTGGTGCTGCGTGGCGCTCAGTTTCTTCCATTTGCCATACAGATGACTGAGATTCACATGCATGGTTGACGCGTTGTTGTCCGTGAACTGGATTTTGATGTCCGAGCTTGTCCGCGCGGAGCGGAGGTTTGCCGAATCGTCCGTCCCGTACAGCGGCAAGTTCAGTTCCGCTCCGACTGAAGACGCATATTTAGACGACCACACCGCGGCATCATAGAACGGACTCTTCAGATCCGGCTCATTACCGGTCCAGGTCACGCCACTTTCGCCCGTTTCCGGGTACAGGGGCATAACTGCCGGCCTGTGATTGCCGTCATTAACTGAATTATTCTCCAGATACTGGTTGAGCACAGCCTCATCGATGTGCCACAGAATCAGTCCTCCTTTGGGGCTGTTTTCACTGACCTTGACAGATGCATAGAGACGCTGATCCCACTTGTTATCCTGTCTGTTTTCCACCAGATAGTACTCGGAATCTCTTCCCGTACTGATTTTCAGTGCCTGATACCCGCTTCCAGAATCATAGTCCTGTGCCGTCACGCCGTTTGATCCGCAGGAAATCTCTGCCGGCTCAACCCATCCGAGCGCAACACGGGACCAAATGTCCATGGATGTCGGAATATAGCCGCCGGAACTGGTTCTGCCCCAGCTGCCATTCGCCATCACGCTCAGATACCCGACATCATAAGCCGTCCAGTTCTGATCGGATGAAAGATCAGATTTGTCATAGCTCTCGGTATCATAGAGATCCGGAAGTCCCAGATAATGGCCCAGTTCATGCACAGGAATACCAATCAATTCCTGACTGTTTTTATTTAAGTGCTCTGCGATTACAACATAATCATTTAACTCCGCTCCGTCAGGAGACGGAGCTTCTGTGGTCAGATGGTAGTCTGTTTTTATTTCGTCAAAAGACCAGGAATGCGACCATATATAATTCTCGCTGCCATTCGTTAAATACTTATCTGCAGCTGCTTCATATCCCGCAAATACGAAGCAAAGTGCCAGTTCACCAGTTTCTCTCTCTATTTTCCCATCATGATCAGAGTCATACGCCGAAAAATCAATATAGGGATCTGCCGCCTCAATCGCGGCCGCGAGTGTATTTCTGAGAGAATTCACCTCCCCAGAAGCCACCAGACCGCTCCAGCACTCATGCGCGAGATCCAGTGAGACATGAATGATCCCGTCATTTACTGTGTCACTGACATTTGTCGTATTTCCGCTTCCGTCATTATACGCGCTTGTCTCCGCCGCAGGTTCAAAAGTAAATCTGCCAAAGGACATATCCCTGTAATAGGCCTGCAGGGATTCATTTCCCGCAAAGATCGTGTCATACCAGTTATAAGAATCATCATATTGGATATTGTTAAAACCGACGACTATGACAGCCAGCGGAATATTTTTGTCAGTCCGCCCAATTGATTTTACTTTTTTTCTGCCGGCGGCAGATGGCCTGCCTGCCGGAATGTCGTCCAGTGTGACAAGATCCCCGGCGTGTGACGGGCAGAAGCCCGCGTCCTCTGCGTACCCGGATCCCGGCATGGCCGGTACCGCGTACACCTCATGCGCAGAGAATTTCAGGCCAAAAACAAGAATCAAAAGGAGGCCAGACAACATGAGCCTGACCATCCCTCCTGTTTTATCTGAAATTGTCTGCTTCATTCCCGATTCACCCCGATTGTGATTCTCCGTTTTCAGACGCACGCAGACAGGCGGGACAGGATATACCTGCACCCGGCTTCATCTGTCTGTCCGCACGCGCGCAAGCCTGTACCCGGCTTCATCCGTCTGTCCGCACGCGCGCAAGCCTGCGCGGGTTCTGGACCTTCGGCGCCGTCATTATCATATCGAGATAAATGCAAACTGTCAAATCACCCATCCGTCGGCGCCGGTGTGTACCTGCAGCTCACTTTGGGCAATCAGTTCCCTGGCTGTCTCTTCCACATCTCCGGCGGAGGCCTCGGCATGGATCTCAATGTATTGCGGGATTCCTGCTGTGTACTTCAGGGAAGGTGCCTCTTCGCCGAGCAGCAGAAGTACCACAAGGCCTGCCTCATAGAGGTGCTTCAGAACCGCGGCAGCATCTTCACCCGGTACCGGCTGATAGAGGTAGGTGTGGCGTCCCGCCGAGGCCAGCCTGCTCTCTATGCGCTCCGCGAATCTTCTGCCGCTTCCGCTCTTGCCGGGCCGGAATTCCGCGATGAGAGGTTCCTGGCCGAACAGCGCGCGGCGGAATGTACCTGTCACGCTTCCGTCCGCTGAAAGGCCGCCGGCTGCATTTAGGGAGGTCACAACGCCGCACGCGGCAGTGTGGTTCGAGATCCGGTCAATCAGGATCAGCTCACCCATCGTTCTGTGCCTGGCGAAGGTATCAACCGGCACGGCGTCTGTGAGGGAGAGCCTGCAGATTCCAATATCATTTTTCCGGATTGCCTTTGCAGGCTTCTTTTCGCCGGTATTGATATCGATCCGGCTTACAAGCTCCGTAATAATTCCGGGAACCTTGCGCGTTCCGATCCTGACCAGCACATTTTTGCCGGTATACAGCGGTTCATCGTCCATCCAGAGCAGTTCCGCCTCAATCGAACCCGATACGTTCAGATTTGCCGCCCGCATCAGCACAGACCCGCGCGACACATCGATCTCCCGGTCCAGCCGGATGGTCACCGCCTGCCCCTTCACTGCCCGGCGGCACACCGCAAAGCCATTCAGGATTTCCACCACGCGGGCTTCCCCGCTGCCCGGCAGGATCCGCACTGTGTCGCCGACTGTGACCGCGCCGCTCTCTATCTGTCCCTGAAATCCCCGGAATCCGAGGTGTGGCCGGCAGACACGCTGGACCGGCATGTAGAATCCTTCCTCAGAAGATCCGTCTTCCACGTCGGCTTCCTCCAGATATTGCAGGAGTGACGGCCCCGTATACCACGGCATCCTGTCTGACCGGACCGTGATATTGTCGCCCTCCGTGGCGGACACGGGTATAATTTCCACATCGCGCAGACCGATTTTCTCCTGGAGATCCTCAATTTTCTGTACAATTTCCCGGAAGCGGGTGAAATCATACTCTGTCAGATCCATCTTGTTGACAGCAAAACAAAAGTGCCGTATTCCCATCATGGCACAGATTCTGGCATGTCTGAGTGTCTGCGCCAGAACGCCTGCGCGGGCGTCGACCAGAATCACGGCAAGATCCGCAAAGGAGGCGCCCACTGCCATGTTGCGCGTGTACTCCTCGTGGCCTGGTGTGTCTGCCACAATGAAGCTTCTCCTGTCAGTCGTAAAATACCGGTACGCGACATCTATGGTGATTCCCTGCTCCCGCTCCGCCATCAAGCCGTCCAGCAGCAGCGAGTAGTCGATCGCCCCCTCCCGGCTTCCGACACGGGAATCGAGCTCCAGCGCGCGTTCCTGATCCGTATAGACAAGCTTGGCATCATACAGAAGATGGCCGATAAGCGTTGATTTTCCGTCGTCCACGCTGCCGCATGTAATAAATTTCAGCAATCCGCTCATTTTAGAAATATCCTTCCCGCTTTCTTCGCTCCATACTCCCGGTCTCTTCATAGTCGATCACGCGTGTCGTCCGCTCGCTGTCCACGGCGCCCAGTGTCTCCTGGATAATTGCCTCCAGCGTGTTTGCTTTTGAGAACGTGCCGCCCGTCAGCGGGTAGCACCCCAGTGTGCGGAACCGCACGGATTTCTTCTCGACCTGCTCCCCTGGACGCAGCTTCAGGCGGTCGTCATCCACCAGGATGATGTTGCCGTCACGCACGATCACAGGCCGCTCTGCCGCGAAATACAATGAGACAATATCAATTTTCTCCCGCGCGATGTACTCCCAGATATCTGTCTCTGTCCAGTTTGACAGTGGAAAAACGCGGATACTCTCGCCCTTACGGATCTGCGTGTTGTACAGCTTCCACATCTCGGGGCGCTGGTTTTTCGGATCCCAGGCATGTGCCGCGTTGCGGAAAGAAAAAATACGCTCCTTCGCGCGGGATTTTTCCTCGTCACGCCTTCCGCCGCCAAATGCGGCAGTAAAGCCGTACTGCGTCAGTGCCTGCTTCAGCGCCTGCGTTTTCATGATATCTGTGTACGCGCTGCCGTGTTCAAACGGATTGATGCCTGCCTTCAGCCCCTCCTTATTGGTGTAAACCAAAAGATCCAGCCCGTATTTTTTTGCCGTCTCGTCCCGGAACCGGATCATCTCCCGGAATTTCCACGTCGTATCAATGTGCAGAAACGGAAACGGCGGCTTTTCCGGGTAAAACGCTTTTCTGGCCAGATGCAGCATCACAGAGCTGTCTTTTCCGATCGAGTAGAGCATGACCGGCTTTTCACATTCCGCTGCTACCTCGCGGATAATATAAATCGCCTCTGCCTCCAGTTTATCCAAATGTGATAATGTTTCCATGCTGACTCCAGTTCCCTAATAACGGTTTGCCTGTGTTCTCTTCGTGCTGATTAAAAAAATTCTTCCGTCCGCGAGTCTGATCCTCCATTCCTGGCCGGTGTCTGACTCCGCGACAGTCATGCGGCCTCCCCTGCCGCCGATGTCCTCCCCGAGGAAATACACAATCGCCGAGGCCGGACATGCTTTCATACAGGCGGTGCAGCCCCAGCAGTCGCGCACATCGCGGATCGCCGCGCCGTCCGCCTCCAGTACCAGAAGGTTTCCCGGGCATGCGTCACGGCAGCGCCCGCAGCGGACGCACTGCGCTTTGTCAATTTCAATGCTCATGTGTCTCTGTCCCCCGCAGCGGCGGCTTCCTTTGCCGCCGCATCCTTGTGCCGGTAATCACTTCCTGTGACCAGAGGCCGTCTTAAGGTACGGATACTCCCGCCTTCCAGGCGTGAGTTGATATAACAGTCATACGCGTCTGACCGCTCCCGGTAGTCCAGATAAACGCCGAATCCCGGCCAGCGGGTCTCTTTCCGCGCCAGGAGGTGGCTCACCAGTGCCTCAGCCGTAATCAGACGTTCCCGCAGCTCATACAGCTTCATCAGTTCGTAGTGGTCCGCCGCAGAAAGACCTTCCAGAGAGCTGCGCAGAGACCCCAAAGCCTCCCGGGCGCGATTCAGCCCCTGCTCAGTGTAGGTATAGTGCGCCGCGATTCCACCTGCATGCAGATCCATTGCCATCTGCAGCTTCTCCTCCAGATCCCGGATCTGTGCACCCGGTTTCTGCGGCGTATGTCCCGCAAGAAACCGCCTGTACTCATCAAGTTTTTCCTCTGCGCTGATCCGCCCTTCCCATGTCGGGATGTACTCACCGCCGGACTTCTCCGATACTCCGGCGTTTATTTTCCTGTCCGCCAATCTGGCCGCAATTGCCTCTGCGGCAATCTCTGCCTCCGCGCACGCGCCGGTCACATACTTCTGCGGGCTCCCGCCGCAGACATCACCGGCCGCAAACAGTCCCGGAATGGTGGTCTCGCGATCTGTGTCGACCCAGTATCCGCCGGCAGTGTGCCCGCCGACGACATAAGGCTCCGTTCCTTCAATCGCGACATTTTCTTCAGAGGGACCTCTGCCGGTCTCAATCCAGCGCATCGTCTGGGCAGGCGCCATATTGAGGTAGGCGCGGTACAGCGCCTCCTCCTGTTTTTTGGAAATCCCCCGCGTCTCAAGATAAGAGGGTCCTCTGCCCGCGGCATTCTCCTGCGTCACACCGTACATGCGCGCCTGTGTCGTCACCCCGTAGCGGACAGCTTCATCCTCTCCAAGGGCATTGATCTGCCTGGCGGAAACGCCCTGCGCGATCGTCCCGGTCGGCGCGATCGTATCCCGGCAGCGCAGCGCAACAAAACGCATCTCCAGCGTCGTCATCTCAGCGCCGGCGAGGATGCCCATCGCATAGCCTGCGCCCGTATTGAACGGCGGATACCACATCTTATGCCGGGAGAATCCGGGATGATTCGGCCGGTACAGACCTGCCGCGCCCGCTGTCGCAATCAGAACTGCCTCCGCGTCTATTTCATAGAAAACGTCATCTGTGACAGAAAACCCGACTGCGCCGCTCACGCCCTGCTCTGTCATCTTCAGATCCGTGACTGCCACATGGTTGAGTACAGACACATTTTCCTGCGCACATGCTGCATTCGCGAGAATCGGTTTGATATTTTCTCCGTTTATTTTCAGGTTCCGCCACCCGCGGCTGACATAGGCGCCATTTTCATCTTTGAGAATTACCAGGCCGCGCCGCTCCAGCTCCTCTGTCACGCGGTTGAGACGCCGTGACATGGAAATGAGCAGGTCGTTTCTTACAATGCCTGCTGCATCCTCGCGCGCGTATGACGCGTACTCCTCCGGGGTGTGCCCCTTTGTGATGTACGCATTCAGCGCATTCACCCCTGCGGCCAGACAGCCGCTTCTCTGGATATGTGCTTTTTCAACAATCAGAACGGAGCACTCCGGATAGCTGCCCAGCGTCAATGCCGCGTAACATCCGGCAGTGCCTCCGCCGATAATCAGGAGATCTGTCCTGATCCGCTTTTTTCGCATGTTGATTTCTGTCCTTCTTTCAGTCAGTCAATTATTGTTACCTGTTCAGGCCACGAAGAATCCATTGTTGCTGTAGAGATAGGATTCCAGCTGTTCGCTTTGAATATTTCTCTCTTTCAGTTCTTCATTTTCAAGCAGATACGCCCTGTCCCCGTCAAATGCGTACAGCCGGTATATCAGGACACGCAGCCGCTCGCCGACATGTACTTCTCTGCGCTCGAGTGAGCGGTGCACCGTCAGAATCAGCCCGTGGAGGTCGATTTTCAGCTCCAGGCTGCTTCCGCGGAACAGAATGTCGATGATCTCTCCCTCCTCGGTGCAGGCCACGACTTCACTGAATTTCTGGTTGTCCGGCTTGAACGCCTCTATAAACTCCGGGCGGATCACCGCGCCGTGATACTTGCGATTCTGGTTCTCAAACCCGTGCAGACGGTGAAAATCTTTTATGATGGTGGATTGTCCGATGAATTCCGATACAAACGGCGTCTCCGGATTTTTGTAGATAGAAAGCGGCGACCCGATCTGCTCGATCCTGCCCTTGTTCGTGACAATGATCTGATCGGCCACCTCGACTGCCTCATCCTGATCATGTGTGACAAAGATGCTTGTGATGCCGACCCGGTAGACAATCTCACGAAGCCAGCTGCGCAGCTCCTGACGCACCTTCGCGTCAATCGCCGCAAACGGCTCGTCCAAAAGCAGCAGGCTGGGATTTGGCGCCAGCGCCCTCGCGAAGGCGACTCTCTGCCGCTGGCCGCCGGAGAGCTGGTTTGGATAGCGCTTCTCAAATCCCTTCAGTCCTGTCAGCTCCAGGAGCTCATCGACCCGCTCCTTGATCTTTGACTTCTCGACCTTTTTGAGCTCCAGGCCAAACGCGATATTCTCGTACACTGTCATATACCGGAACAGCGCGTAATTCTGAAAAACAAACCCGATGCCGCGCTCGGACGGCGGAATATCGTTGACGCGTTTTCCCTCAATGATGATATCTCCCGAGGTCGGCGTCTCCAGCCCCGCGATCATCCGCAGGATCGTCGTCTTGCCGCTGCCAGACGGACCGAGCAGCGCGACCAGGCTTCCCTTTTTTATCCCGAAATTGACATCCCGCGATGCCTTAAAATCGCCGTAGTTTTTGTTTATATCTTTTAATTCTACGTACATCTTCTCTCTCCGTTTCTTATTCGTATCTTTTCCGCTTCGTTTACGTCTCTTATTTCGTTTCTAATTTTGTTTCTAATTTCTGTTTCTTTTTTCGCTTCTTATTTCGATTTTTATTTCGACTCTTTTACCGTCACTTATACACAGTCAGGCTGCGCGCTCCGGCAGCCGCTGTGATTTTATTTTTTTGTCCTGTATTCCAGCACGTTCCTCAGAACCAGTACAACAACCGCGATGATGACCAGCAGTGAGGATACCGCAAACGCCGCCACAATGGAATCTGCCGATCCCGCGAGGTAGAGCGCGTCGATTTCAAGCGGAAGGGAAAACGTCTTCCCGCGTGTTCTTGAGAGGGCGTTGACCGCGCCGAATTCTCCGAGGGCGCGCGCCGTGCACAGGATGATACCGTACAGCAGCGCCCACTTGATCTGCGGGAATGTGATTCTGCGAAAAATGGACAGCCCCTTCGCGCCCATCAGTGCGGCCGCTTCCTCCTCGTCCTTCCCCTCTGCGTTCAGCACCGGAATGATTTCGCGGGACACAAACGGGAAGGTGACGAAGATGGTTGCCAGCACGACGCCAGGGAGGGCAAATACAATCTGGATATCCGTTCCGAACGTCTGGTTGACGGCATCGATGATTGGTGCCGCCCATCCGAGCCGCCCGAAGGTCATGATAAAGGCGAGACCTGCGATGACGGGTGAGATCGAGAACGGTATGTCAATCAGCGTGGCAAGAATGTTTTTTCCTCTGAAATTGAATTTCGTCAGCAGCCACGCCGCGCACAGCCCGAAAAATGTGTTGACTGCAACTGCTGTCACGGTGGCCAGCAGCGTCACGCGGAATGCGGATGCCACGTACTTTGTGCGCAGTGATGCGAGATAAAAGCCAATGCCCTTACTCAGCGAATTGACAATAACGGAGATCAGCGGGAGCACAAGCATCAGAAAGACAAACGCGATGCTGATCGCGATCAGCAGCCAGCCAACTTTGCCCTTTTCCTTTCTTTTTTCTGCAACTGTCATAACCACGCCTCCTGTCAGATAAGATTGGTCCGCCTGGACTGCCGGATCTGTATAATGTTGATCACAAACAGCAGTGCAAACGAGATAATCAGCAGCACCAGCGCGATGGACGTCGCGCCGCTGTAATCGATATAGTTGAGCTTCTGCATAATCACATATGATACGACCTGTGTGTGATCCTTTGCGCTGTTGCCGGAAATGTAGATAACGCTTCCGTACTCGCCTATTCCGCGGGCAAACGCGAGTCCGAAGCCGGTCAGAAGCGCCGGCCGCAGCTCGGAGAGAATCACACGGAAGAAGGTGGTTTTTCTGTCTGCGCCCAGGATATAGGCGGCCTCCTCGTACTGGACGTCAAATTTTTCCAGAACCGGCTGAATCGCGCGGACGACAAACGGAATGCCGATAAAAACAAGCGCAATGATCAGGCCGAGATGCGTATAGGACACTTCAATGCCCAGCTTTGACAGCGGGCCTCCGATTTCTCCGGTCGTCGAATACATTTTGGAAAGTGTGATGCCGGCCACGGCCGTCGGCAGCGCGAACGGAAGCTCGATCAATCCGTCCAGAATCCACTTTCCCGGAAAGTCGTAGCGCACCAGCACCCATGCCAGAATGACCCCAAACACACAGTTAATCAAAGCCGCGATAAACGCGGAAGAGATGCTCGTCCAGAAGGCCCAGGCAACGTTGGGATCTGTAATCGTCGCCAGAAAATCAGACGGACTCAGCCGGAATGCATAGGCAAATACAGAAGCCAGCGGAATCAGAATCAGTACTGAGAGCATGGCGACCGTGATGCCCAGCGTCAGGGAGAATCCGGGAATGACCGGCTTCTCTTTTACTCTTTTTTTCGTACGCGCCTGCCTGCGCGGAACTGCTATTGTTGACATATTCGTTGTTCTCCTTATTCCTCGTGTTTTTAACAGATAATTGCGTATTCATACCATCCACAAGCCGGAAACCATTCCGCTCAGGAGTAGATCTCGTCGAAGATCGTCCCATCCTTAAAATATGTTTCGTACGCCTCGTCCCAGCCGCCGAAATCATTAATTGTGCAGAGGTTGATATTCAGGTCAAATTCATTCCCGTGCGCTTTCAGAATCGATTCATTGGACGGGCGGTATCCGTTTTCCGCGATGATCTCCTGTGCCTCATCTGAGTAAAGGTATTCCAGATAAGCTTTTGCCACTTCGGATGTTCCGTTTTTCTCCACATTTTCATCGACGACGGCTACACTCGGCTGTGCCAGAATGCTCACGCTCGGTGTGATCAGTTCGTATTCATCCGGGTACTCCTTCAGCGTCGCGATTGCCTCGTTCTCCCAGGCTATCAGTACATCGCCCTGCCCGTTCTCCACGAACGTTGTAGTCGCGCCGCGCGCGCCGGAGTCCATAACCGTGACATTGTTATACAGGCTGCGCACGAAATCCTTAATCTTCGTTTCGTCACCGTCGTACTGCAGATCCGCGTAGTGCCAGGCCGCCAGGAAATTCCACATCGCGCCGCTGCTGCTCTTCGGATCTGGGTTGATGATCTCAACGCCCGGTTTGATCAGGTCATCCCAGTCGTGCAGGCCTTTTTCGTTGCCTTTGCGGACCAGGAATACGATTGTTGAGGTATACGGCGATGAATCAAGTTCAAATTCGTCGATCCAGCCCGGCTCGATCAGTCCGGCCTCTTCGATCAGTGTGATGTCATGCGCCAGCGCAAGTGTCACGACGTCTGCTTCTGCGCCCTCAACGACAGAGCGGGCCTGTGATCCGGATCCGCCGTGGGACTGTACTACTTCCACATCCTGGCCGGTTTCTTCTTTATAGTGTTCGACGAAAGCCTCGTTGTATGCGACGTACAGCTCTCTGGTTGGATCATATGAGACGTTTGTAATAGCTATGCTGCCGTCTTTTCCGCCGGAAGCGCTTCCGTCAGAGGATCCCGCGCCGCCTGAAGCGCCTTCCGACGATCCGCACCCCGCCAGCACCAGAATTGATGCCGCGACTGTGACCGCTGTTAATAATCCGAATAATCTGTGCTGTCTCATGGTACTCCTCCTCATTTATCTAATATTGCTTTCCCTATATGTTTTATATGGTATATTTAAACATCCGCGAGAGGAGGCGTCCAATTCTTAAACCTGATTACTGACTATCAAAACCTTTTATAGGAAGCACAAAGGAGCCGCTGCATTATGTAGTGCAGCGGCTCCCTTCTTGTACATGTACCATACCGGTAAGCTCTGATTTCTGCGGGAATGATCCCGCAAAGATCGATTCTGTTTTTCTCTTTATTCCTCGGACAGAGCCCTGTAAACGACTGCCGCGAGCGCGCCGCCGATAAGCGGAGCCAGAATGAATACCCAGACACTGGAAATTGCCGCGCCGCCGACGAAGATCGCCGGGCCGAGGCTTCTGGCCGGGTTGACGGATGTTCCGGTAAACGCGATTCCGAGGATGTGAACCAGTGTCAGAGAAAGACCGATGACCAGTCCTGCGACGTTGGAAAACTCCGGTTTGGAAGTCACGCCGAGGATCGCGATGACAAATACGAATGTCAGGATGATCTCGATGATGAAGGACGCGCCGGCGTTTCCTTTATAAAGGCCGTTGGTTCCGAGCATGCCTGCATCGCTGCCGAGAACTGCTTTCAGGATGCCTGCGCCCGCAATCGCGCCGATGACCTGCGCGCACACATACCCAATAAAATCCTTTGATTCCATCTTTCCTGCCACAAGCATCGCGATCGACACGGCCGGATTGATGTGGCATCCGGAAATGTTTCCGATCGAGTACGCCATCGCAACGATTACAAGGCCAAACGCCAGCGCTGTCAGGATATACCCCGGATAGTTGTCTGTGGAGCACTGCGCGACGACCGCGGTACCGCATCCAAAGAATACAAGTACAAATGTGCCAATAAATTCTGCTGCCAGTTTCTTCGTGAAGCTCATATTTACCCCTCCATTCTATCTGCTTCATTGAATCTGCAAGGATAACGCTGCCGATTGAAGGCGGCCGCGCATCCATCTCACTGATTATATCACGATCACACCTGCTTCACAATCATTTCAAAACAATTCGGGTTATGATCGCCAAACTATCAGACACTTATAGAAAAAATCTATAATGCGGCACTCTCACCGTTGCCGAGGAACAAAATTTTCTCCCGATAAGGCGTCAGCGCCGGCGTCTCCAGGTACGCCTGAACCTCCGCTTCTCTCTCCCAGAAATGCATAGGAACCATTGTGCCGCAGCCGACACGCTCCAGAAAGCACGCCGCTCCATCTGTTCCGTGATCCCCGAGGCGCGGGTCGACCGGCACAAACGCGCAGTCAATCCTGCGGTCAGCGATGCGCTCCAGTTCCTTTCTGTAAGTCCCGATCTGCCAGTTGTTCTCCCGCTCCGGCTCATCGTCCCAGTACCAGATGTTCAGATCCCCCGCGTGATAGAGCACTTTTCCTTCCGCCACGGCCAGGAACGCGACTCCCTGATCAGTCGACAGCAGTGTCTCTGCCTGTATTTCACCGACTTCATATGACTGATGCGGCCGCACCTTGACCACTTCCGCGCGCGGCATCCTCGCGCGGGTCTTCAGCCCGGCGCCCGGCACTCTCACGTTTCTGTCCAGGATGTAATACACCTTCTGGTACTGCTCCCGGAGGCTCCATATACAAGAGCCGTAATGGTCACCGTGGCTGTGCGACACAAAGCAGTACACCGGCTTTTCGGCGGAAAACGCCGGAAGCCTGCCGGTATACCAGTCAAATATCAGAACCAGTTCTTCCAGTTCCACCACAAAACCGCTGTGATAAATGTGCGTTATCTTCATTCCTCTTCCTCAACTGCCCAAAGCCAGGCTCCGGCGGTTCTCCTCAGGCAGATTCGTCCGTTCCGGCAAATACTCTGCCGATCCTGATCTCTAATTTTCCTTTTTTGCTTTTACATAAGCAGTCGACCGGCCTCCTCCGGTCTTGCGCAGCAGTCCTTCCTTCAGCATGGCGGCGAGCGTCCGCTCGACCGTCACGACCGCGATATCCGGGTACTGCTCCAGAAGCGCCCGCTTTGTCACGGGACCCTCCCACGCGAGAATCGTCTCTCGCAGCCGGTCGCTTTTTGACTGCCTGGCGCCGGTCAGAAAACCGGTCTGCTTTTCAAATCGTTCATAGGCCTCTGTCAGAACCCGGAGAAAATAGCGCAAAAACGGCTCATAGCTGTTCGTCCCGTCCTGCCAGAAAATAGAGCTGTACTGCAGCGCCGTCTTGTAGTCCTGCTCCGACTGCTCGATCAGCCGTTCCAGGCTGACGTACGCGCTCACATAGTACCCTGCCCGGTACAGCAGCAAGGTCTGCAGCAGCCACACCAGCCGGCCGTTCCCGTCCTCAAACGGGTGGATACTCAGAAAATCCAGCACAAACCGCGCGATCAGAATCAGTGGATCATGCCGGTTCTCTGCCAGCGCATTCTGCAGGGCGCCGCAGAGCTGTGTGACAGATTCCTCGATTTCGTCTGCCGCACAGGGAAAAAAGCGCTCACGCTCCTCTCCCCATGGATCAATTTCGCTGATCACCGCTTCTGTCTGGCGATAGGCGCCGTCTGACCCGGCGAAAAGCCTGCAGTACAGCGCGCGAATCGTCTCCGGAACCGCCTCCATGACATCAAAATGCTCCCGGATTTCCTCCAGGCAAACGCGGTATCCGGAATCCCGCGGATCCGCGGCGCGGCCGCTCTGCCGCTCCGCCTCTGTCCGCAGGGCAATCAGCCTGTCGCCGTACTGCTCCAGCAGAACCATCTGCCTTCCGCGGTGCTCATGCACCTGCGTGAGCAGACGCACCACCTCCGGTGTCAGAAGCTCCTCCGGCCCGTTTTCATAATCAAATATTCTCATTTCCTCTGCTCAGTCAAGGTCTCTGAAATGGAAGGTCTTTTTTCCGGATGCGTAGTCGCCCACGATCTGCCCGCTTCCATCCAGCAGATATTTATATGTAACCAGCCCTTCCAGGCCGACCGGCCCGCGCGCGTGCAGCTTGCTGGTGCTGATGCCGACCTCCGCGCCAAACCCATAGCGGAAGCCATCCGCAAACCGCGTGGAACAGTTCCGGTACACGCCTGCCGAATCAACCATCTGCATAAAGTACGCCGCCGTCTCGTCGTTTTCCGTCACGATGGCGTCTGTGTGGTGCGAACCAAACCGGTTGATGTGCTCCACAGCCTCTTCTACGCCCTCGACCACCTTTACTGACGCGATCAGCTCCAGATATTCCCTGTGAAAATCATCATCCTGCATGATCTCAAACGGAATCCCGCCCAGCTTCGCCCCTGCTTCTTCTGTACCTCTCAGCCGGATGCCGCTGCCGGTAAACAGCTTCGCCATTTCCGGAAGGAAGGTGTCCGCGATGGTCCGGTGCAGCAGAATGGTCTCCACCGCATTGCAGGCAGCCGTATACTGCGTCTTCGCGTCCAGAAGAATCGGAAGCGCCTTCTCCGGATCGGCGTCCTGATCGACATAGATGTGACACACACCGTCTGCGTGACCCATGACAGGAATCTTTGTATGATTCATAATATACTGCACAAACGCATTCGATCCGCGCGGAATCAGCAGATCGACATCCTTTTCGCAGGACAGCAGTTCATCAATCTCATTGTGCAGCTCTGCCTGCAGCAGACATCCGGCAGGCAGTCCTGCCGAAATTGCCGCGCCGCGAATTGTCTCGAACAGCACGCGGTTGGTCTGTGCCGTCTCCTTACCGCCCTTCAGGATCGCGCAGTTTCCGCTCTTGATACACAGTGTAGAGATCTGCACCAGCGCGTCCGGGCGCGCCTCAAAAATCACTCCAATCACACCGATCGGGACGGTGATCCGCCTCAGGACCAGCCCGCTGTCCAATTCCCGCTTCAGTGTGACTCTCGACAGCGGATCCGGCAGCTGTGCCAGCTGGCCGATCCCTCTGATCACATCCTGGAGTTTCCCTTCATCAAACTTCAGCCGCTTCATAACCGCGCCGGAGATCCCTGCTGCCTCCGCCGCCTCCATATCCGCGCGGTTCGCGGCAAAGATTTCCTCTCGCCGCGCCTCCAGCGCCTCAGCCGCAGCCTCCAGCGCGGCATTCCGCACTTCCGCCGAGGACGCGGCCATCTTCGGCGCGTCCAGCTTCATTCTTCTGGCTTCTTCCCTGATATCCATGCTTCACTCCTTTTATCAAACAACGTCCACAAGCGGACATCAACTCCCCTATCACCTCAATCTTGAAGGGCGCTGATCGTCCAGTGGACGATCGCTTTGCGCCGACCGAAGTGAAACGAAGATAGCTTGCAGGATTTTATTCTTCGCGTATTACCGATTTAGTCCCTTTTCTGCTCTGTTCCATATATATAATGCTGAGCCACATTATACCATTTCAAAAACATGTTCCGCAAGCGGACCCCGGCTTCCCGCCTCCTCGCTCCGCCCGGCAAAAATATTTTGTGCAATTTTACCAATAAAAACAGCACTTTTCCACGGATCTCACCAAACGCATGTCCCTCCGTCCGCCTTGTTTTTGTGCATATTATATTATTGATTCAGAATTTTCGGTTCGTTTCTTGTGCAACACTGACGATATCATAAGTCCTTTCATCAACGAATTCATATTTGACGAATTGATTAACTTACGTTATAATCACGCCGTAACATTTTGAAACACTTTTGTAATAATTTTGACAATGATTTTTAAGGAGGTTATCTTTATGCGAAAAGGTACACTGTTGACACTTGGCGCCGCTCTGACGGTTTCCATGTGCACAGCCATTCCGGTTCTCGCAGATGATACAGATTATTCAGGACAGGTCAACACACACGCGCTGTATGTCCGCGCAGGCAGTTCCAAGGATGACAGTATCATCGGCGATCTGGCTGAAGAGGACGAGGTGACGATCTCAGGCGTTACAGAAAACGGCTGGTATCAGATTCAGTATGGCGGAGAAACTGCATATGTCTATGGGGAGTATATAGATATAGATGACAGTGATATTCCAGAGATCGAGAACACTTCATATGACAGCTATGAGGATGATGAGGATTCCGAGAGCACATCATATGACAGCAGCTATGAAGAAGCTGACGATGATGCTTCAGACAAATATGACGAAGCTTCCTATGAAGACGCGGACGCAGCAGATGAAGATGCCGACGCAGCTTCTGATGAAGATAACGGCGCAGCTGATGCCGACGAGGCATCTGATGAAGAAACCGACGCGTCCGAAGCGCAGGATTCTTCTGATGACACCGCCCAGGCCAGCAGCTGGAGCGGTCCGGTGCTGAACAGAAGCAACGGCACAGTCCAGGGTCCGAGCGGCAAGGAGACTTACTACAACCTCAACATGAACGGTGTTGTCAACATCATGCGCGGCATGGGCAACAACGATGAGTACTGGGTCCGCGAAGACGGCTGCAAGATGCTCGGCGACTACATTATGTGCGCCGCGAACCTGAGCGTCCACCCGCGCGGCTCTCTCGTTGAGAGCAGCCTGGGAACCTGCATTGTCTGCGACACCGGCGGATTTGCGTATTCCAATCCAAACCAGCTTGACATCGCTGTAAACTGGTAATCATTTCTGCCTGAAAGGGGCGGCTGCCACAACTGGCATCCGCCCCTTCATGATGTCCAAAGCAATTATTTGTACGTGCAGCTCGCCAGCTTCTTTCCTGCCGGGCTCAACACCAGCACCTGGAATTTAATTCCGATTACGCCGGTATTATCTTCCAGATCCGCAATCAGCTCGTGCATTTTTTTGCGCATATCTTCGCTGTTGTATTCTGCAGACATCTCTGTTCCCATCTCTGCAAAATCCGATGCGTCAAGACCTTCAATCTCATGAAATTTCAGCGTACAGCGCAGGGTATTACCGGAACACGTCAGATCGATACTGAGCATCTCATCTTGAAGTGCTTCCACGACATCGGTCAGCTCTCTTTTGACCACTGCGCTGTTCATCATCTTCTTGAGTGTCGTCTTCTTCCAGGTTTTGGCCGATTTTATTTTTGAAAATTCGCCCTTCTTCCCGCCGCTGACGGCACGCACCTTGATCTGGTATTTTGTCTTCCACTTACATCCCGTGATCTTGTACAGCTCTGTGCTCTTGCCGGACGACTTGACTGTAGCGACCTTCTTCCACCGCGCGGAACCCGCCTTCGCGTACACCTCGTAAGACTTTGCCCGCGCCGCTTTCTTCCACTTAACCGTGATCATCTGATTCATGGCTTCCACCTTCGTCAGCGTGACACGGGCAGGCTTCTTGGACGCGGCCTGTGCCTCCGACGGCAGCAGGGCAACCACAGAGATGATCATCAGCAATGCCAGCAGGATGGCGAGACCCCTCGCCAGAACAACTTGTTTTCTGTTTCGATTTCTCATATGCTTTCCACTCCTCCTTTCTTCTTCAGGTCATCACCAGGTAATTGACAGGTCATTCAGATCAGAGAAATTACTGATTCTGTCTACAATATAACCGATATGCTCTTTTCCTTCAAGTGCATTTAGATCGATCTGTTTCCGATGTTACTGTCAAGTGAACGTTGGCAAATCTTTTTCATACGATCCGGTTTCAAATTTCTTCTACTCTCATAGAAATAAACTCTTAACGGCCTCGCCGGGATCCACATGCAGCAGGCCTGCGGCAAGATATCCCAGGGCGAGTATGACCGCAGCTGCCAGCGCGATCCGGATAATATGACGCAGCAGCCAGACCCACTGGTGACGCCCGCGCCTGCCGCGGCGGATCCACTCTCCCATCCTGCTGCTCTTCTCCTGATTACATTTCCTGCAGGCGGCCACCAGGTTTTTGGGATCATTCAGGCCGGACAGATGCTTCTTTCTGAGAAATTCCTGCATGTCAGGATCCTTATAAGCGCTCCCTACCGGGTACAGATGGTCGACTGTCACATGCTTCCGGGTCATCGGCTTCCCGCAATACGCGCAAAAATAAAAAGCACCAAGTACCGGCCGTGTGGTGCGGAAGAAAATGTTTCTGTAGGATCCGCCGCGTCTTCCGTAGGCGTTATCCAGGCGGAAATACAGATGCTTCTTCTCGCAGTAAGCCCGCAGCTTCTCCAGCTTGCGCCGGGAACGCACCGTCCCCGCGTACGCGCCGAACCGGTCCGGGCGGAGACCGAACCTCCGCAGCCGGAACCAGGAGCTGCCTGCCTTTCTGTACTTTGTACTTTTTACTTTAATCTGGTATTCCATATGGGTTACTTCATCAGCTTCACCAGCCGTGCCCGCTCAGAGAGCATAAGCTTCATCTCTCTGGTGATTCGGTCGACTTCTCCCGGCTGATTCGCCTGCACTGCCGCCAGCAGCGCGTCCGCCGCGTCGGCCAGCTTGTTCTCGACAGACTGGAGCGCCGGATCACTCTGCGGATCCTGAAAGTGGACATCTTCCGCAAGCTTGCGGAGCCGTTTCTTCACTTCCTGGTCCGGTGACTGATCCGCTGCTGTCTGCACGGTAAACTCCAGCCACTTGATATACTGGTTCTTCTGGTAATCATTTGACTGGATCGACGCTACATGCTGCTTCGCGAAGACCACTGTGAAGGACGGCCAGATATACAGCACGACGAGGATCAGATCCAGCGCGGCCTCGACGTAAGCATTAAACTGCTTCGACGTAAACAGGATATTGATACCGAATGTCAGGAGCAGGTAAAGGATCCCGAGAATCGTGATGTGCAGGCCGAAAAAAGTGTGATCCGCCCCCTCCGGGATATCATAGAGACGGATTGTGACAACCGCGGTCAGAACCAGAGCGAGTACGGAGAACAAAAAGCCCACCATAAAGCTCTTGTCAAAGTTTCTGATGATCAGCAGCATCACCAGTGCATAGATGACAAACAGCGCAGTTCCTGTCAGCGCCGGCAAAAATTTTCGATTCATAATTTACCCTCTTTATAGATGCGGAGATGACAGCCGCTTTTGGGAGATGGCGGTTATATCAGCATCTCCTCTGATGTCACATCCTGCAGATGACTCCCGCCTTTTGGGGTGTCACATCCTTCGGATGACTTCCGCCTTTTTGGCGTCATATTCTTCCTGCGACAAGATGCCGAGGTCGAACAGCTGCTTGAGCTGCTGAAGCACCGTCACCGGATCTTCCTTCTGCGCGGACGCGTCTGCGCCTGCAGCGGCAGGCGGTCCCTGCGCTGCGTCCGGCTGT
>JAFVEX010000106.1 GCA_017475785.1 Eubacterium sp.
ACAAGATCAGCAGGCTGTGAAAGGAGATAGAAAATGAGTGACCTGACCCCTTATAAAAAGCCTGAATACTACAAGAACAGAGAACTCTCCTGGCTGCAGTTTGACACGCGTGTCCTGAACGAGGCGCGGGACCGCTCGATTCCGCTTTTTGAGCGCCTGAAGTTTTTGGCAATCACGTCGTCCAATCTGGATGAATTTTACATGGTCCGTGTCGCCTCTCTGAAGGATCAGGAGAAGGCAGAGTATACGAAACCGGACATTGCCGGCATGACGCCTGCCAGGCAGCTGGAAGCGATCGCGAAGGAGACGCACAAGCTGGTCGAGAGGCAGTACAGCACGTACAACCGGTCCATTCTTCCGGCACTTGACGAGGCCGGACTGCATTTAATTGACTCGCACGCAGAACTCTCAGAGGAGCAGTGCGCTTTCGCGGACCGTTACTTTGATGAAAACATCTATCCGGTTCTGACGCCAATGGCACTGGATCAGTCACGGCCGTTTCCATTGATCCGCAATAAAACCCTGAACATCGGCGCGCTGATTTCAAAATCAGGAAAGCTGAAAAAAGCCGAATTTGCGACGGTTCAGGTTCCGTCTGTCCTGCCGCGCTTTATTGAGCTGCCCGCCACGGCGGAGGGAAGCAGGGCGCTGGTGCTTCTGGAGGCAGTGATCGAGCGGAATATCGGCAAGCTGTTTCAGGGCTATCAGGTGCTGTGCGCGCATACCTACAGAATCATGCGGAACGCAGAACTGGGAATTGATGAGGATGACGCTTCTGATCTTTTGATCGAGATTGAGAAATCGCTGAAAAAGCGCCAGTGGGGCGAAGTGATCCGTCTGGAGGTCGATGATGAGATCCGCCCGGAGCTTCTGTCCGTGCTGCTGAAGGAATATGCCATTCATGATGCCGATTTGTTCCGGATTCAGGGTCCGCTTGACCTCACCTTCCTGATGAAGCTGTACGATCTGAAGGGATTTGAACATCTGAAGGTACAGTCTTATACACCCGCCCGGATTCCGGAGCTCGCGGGGGACAAAAACCTGTTTAAGGCAATCCGCAGACGTGACATCTTTCTGCATCATCCCTACATGAGCTTTGATCCGGTCGTGGAATTTATCCGGCAGAGCGCGGCAGATCCGGACGTCCTCGCCATTAAGCAGACACTCTACCGCGTCAGCGGAAATTCTCCCATTATCGCGGCCCTCGAATCGGCGGCCATGAACGGAAAGCAGGTAACGGTACTCGTCGAGCTGAAAGCGAGATTTGACGAAGAGAACAATATCGTCTGGGCGAGAGAGCTGGAGAAGGCCGGATGTCACGTCATCTATGGCCTTGTCGGACTGAAGACACACAGCAAAATCACGCTGGTTGTGCGCCGGGAAAAGGATGGAATCCGCCGCTATGTTCATCTGGGCACCGGCAATTATAATGACAAAACGGCGCGTCTTTACACAGACTGCGCGATTCTGACCTGCGACGCCAGAATCGGAGAGGACGCGACCGCTGTATTCAATATGATTTCCGGGTATTCTGAGCCGAGTCACTGGAACAGCCTGATCGTCGCGCCGTTCTGGCTGCGCAAGCGGTTCCTGTACCTGATCGGCAGAGAAGAGCAGAACGCACTGGCAGGCAAAAAGGCACGGATTGTTGCCAAAATGAACTCCCTCTGTGATCAGGAGATCATCGCGGCGCTGTACGCGGCATCCGCGGCAGGCGTCAAGATCGATCTGATCATCCGCGGGATCTGCTGCCTTCGGACGGGAATCCCCGGCGTCAGCGAAAACATCACTGTGCGCTCAATTGTCGGCAATTTCCTGGAGCACGCGCGAATCTTCAGCTTCTATAACAATGGATCAGAAGAGATTTACATGGGCAGCGCAGACTGGATGCCCAGAAACCTTGACCGGCGCGTGGAAATCGTATTTCCGCTCTATGATGAGCACACAAAGCAGCAGGCGCGGCATGTACTTGCCGTTCAGCTGGCGGACAACGCGAAAGCGCGCGTGATGAACAGCGAGGGACAGTATGAGCGGATTGACCGCCGCGGAAAGGTTTCTGTCAATGCGCAGGATCTGTTCTGCGAGGAGGCGCAGCAGGCGGTTCCCGCGTCAGAAAACGGACAAGGAGAGGGAAACCGTACCTTTGTTCCACAGATGAAAGCGGAAGAGTGAACAGGCATCCGCTTAAGGCTATTGTATGACAGGAACTGCTTTGAAGCGGAGTCCATTTCCTGTCATATTAAAAGAACTGCCCTGTACCGATCCGGTAATTGAGGATCATATCTTCAACAGGGCAGTTCTTTTTTTTGATTTCATTCAGCTTTTCTTATTTTTTTTGATCTTCCTGATTTTTCAGGCGCTCATAGCGCTCCCATGCCTGCCGCGCGCCCTCGGCGAAGAGTTCTTTTGCGTTCTCCGGGAATGTTCTGCGGAGGGACGCATAGCGGACTTCACCATCCAGGAATTCTTCGTACGGAAGACTGGGTGCCTTGGAATCCATAACAAATTTAGGCTCCGCGTTCGGATTGTAGCGGTACAGATTCCAGTAGCCTGCTTCCACGGCGCGTTTCATCTCGTCCTGAACCTTGTCCATGCCGCACTTCAGACCATGTGCCGTACACGGCGCGTAGGCAATGATCAGGCTCGGGCCGTTGAACTGTTCCGCCTCGCGGATTGCCCGGACGAGCTGTGCGTTATCTGCGCCCATTGCGACCTGTGCCACATAGACATTGCCGTACGTCATCAGCATTGCGCCGATGTCCTTCTTCGGCCGCCGTTTTCCGGACGCCGCGAATTCTGCCACTGCGCCGATCTGCGTCGCCTTGGAGGACTGTCCGCCGGTATTGGAATAGACCTCTGTGTCGACGATCAGCACGTTCAGATCTTCTCCGGTTGAGAATACGTGGTCGAGTCCGCCAAAGCCAATATCATAAGCCCAGCCGTCTCCGCCGTACATCCAGAAGGTCTTCTTGGTAAGCTGATCCTTCCGCTTCAGGATCGCCCGCGCCTGATCGTCATCCTGAGAGGCGAGCACCTCCGCCAGCTTTCTGCTGGCCGGAAGAGAGGCGTCAAAGTCATCGTAGGCGTCAATCCAGGCATCAATTGCGTCGTTGACCGCCTGGTCTGTGCATGTCTCGCGGTAAGCCTCGATCCGCATTCTCTGCAGCCTGCGCTGCTGGCGGACAGAGAGCATCATGCCGAGCGAAAATTCTGCGTTATCCTCAAACAGAGAATTGGACCAGGCAGGACCATGCCCCTGTTTGTTGACCGTGTAGGAAATGCCGGGCATCGCGCCTGCCCATGCCTGTGAGCAGCCGGTCGCGTTTGCCCAGAAGACACGGTCGCCGAAGAGCTGTGTCAGCAGCTTCGCGTAAGGCGTCTCGCCGCAGCCCGCGCACGCGCCGGAAAACTCCACCAGCGGCTGGCGGAACTGGCTTCCCTTTACAGTGTATGGATCAAAGAGGTCACCTTTATCGGAGAGAGCGAGCGCATAATCCCAGGAAGCGGGCGTCTCCGGATCGTCGCCGATCGGAATCATCTCGAGCGCTTTTTCCTTCGCCGGACATACGTTTGCGCAGGAGCCGCAGCCAGTGCAGTCCATCGTGCTGATCTGCATGCTGTACCAGAGGCCTGCCGCCTGCTTTCCCTTTGCCTCTGCGATCTTCATGTCCGCAGGCGCCGCGTTCTTCTCCTCCTCGTTCAGAAGGAAGGGACGAATGACCGCGTGAGGACAGACGTAGCTGCACTTATTGCACTGCAGACATTTCGCCGCGTCCCAGGACGGGATGTGCGTCGCGATACCACGTTTCTCATAGGCCGTGAGACCCATGTCAAACGCGCCGTCCTCGTAGCCTTTAAAGACGCTGACCGGGAGGTCGTCGCCTTTCTGGGCATTCATCGGATCAATCATGTTCGCGATGATCGGCGGCACGTCGCCGCGGGTCTCGGCCTCACCTTCAGCCGTCAGCCAGGAATCCGGCACGTCGACCTTGACCAGACCTTCTTTTCCGGCGTCGATTGCCGCGAGATTCATCTGCACGACATTGTCGCCCTTTTTAAAGTAGCGCTTTTTGGCAGCCGCCTTCATGTAGCCGACTGCCTCATCCGGCGGAATGACAGGTACGAGATTGAAGAACGCGGCCTGCAGAACCATGTTCGCGTGATTGCCAAGGCCGAGATCTTCCGCGATCTTCAGTCCGTCGATGATATAGAGGTGCAGCTTTTTCTCCGCAATCTGGCGCCGCACATGGGCAGGAATAAAGTGATCCAGCTCATCGACGCTCCACGGGCAGTTGATCAGGAACGTTCCGCCCGGCTTGATCTCTGAGACGATATCGTATTTGTGCAGGTATGTCGGATTGTGGCAGGCCACAAAATCCGCGTGCTTTACATAGTAAGAAGACCGGATCGGCTCGTCGCCAAACCGCAGGTGGCTCTTCGTAATGCCGAAGGATTTCTTCGTATCATATTCAAAATACGCCTGCGCGAATTTCGGTGTATGCTCGTTGATGATGGTAACGGTATCCTTGTTGGCGCCGACCGTGCCGTCGCTTCCGAGACCCCAGAATTTGCATGCGACGACATTGCCCTCGCCCGGATTAATTGCTTCCTCAGCAAGAGAGAGGTGTGTCACGTCATCCGTGATGCCGATGGTAAAGCCGTTCAGCGGAGCGTCCTGCTTCAGGTGTGTATATACAGCGGCAATCTGTCCCGGTGTCGTATCCTTTGAGGAGAGACCGTAGCGTCCGCCGACGATCGTGAGATCCGCGCGTCCGCGCAGTGCCGTGCAGACATCCTGGTAGAGCGGCTCGCCGGCGCTGCCCATTTCCTTCGTGCGGTCAAGCACGGCGATCTTCTTGCAGGATGCCGGAATCGCTTTGATAAAACGGCTGATATCAAACGGGCGGAAGAGGTGCACCTGAAGGAAGCCGACCTTTTCGCCTCCGGCGTTCAGGTAATCAACGACCTCTCTGGCAGGGCCGCTCACAGAGCCCATCGCCACAATCACGCGCTCCGCATCCGGGGCGCCGTAGTAATTAAACAGATGGTAATCGCGGCCTGTCACAGCGTTGATTTTTTCCATATAGCTTTCCACGACGTCCGGGAGGTTGCTGTAATCTGTGTTATTCGCCTCACGGATCTGGAAGTAGATGTCTCCGTTCTGCACCGTATTGCGCAGAAGCGGGTGCTCCGGATTCAGCGCGTGGTCACGGAAAGCGTCCAGCGCGTCCATGTCCATCATCGGAATCAGATCCTCATAGGACATCTGCTCGATCTTCGTGATCTCGTGAGACGTTCGGAATCCGTCGAAAAAGTGGATGAACGGAATTCTGGATTTCACGGCCGCGAGGTGCGCCACGCCCGCCAGATCCATGACCTCCTGCACGCTTCCGGTAGAGAGGAGCCCGAAACCGGTCTGGCGGCAGTTCATGACGTCCGAGTGGTCGCCGAAAATAGACATCGCGTGTGTTCCGACCGTGCGCGACGCGACGTGCAGAACGGCCGGAAGACGGGATCCCGCGATGCGGTGCAGGACAGGAATCATCAGCATCAGACCCTGCGCCGATGTGAAGCTTGCCGCGAGCGCTCCGGTTTCCAGCGCGCCGTGGACGGCGCCGATGGCGCCGGCTTCTGACTGCATCTCAACAAGGCGGACAGGCTGGCCAAACATGTTTTTCTTTCCGTTAGCCGCCCAGACATCTGTTTTCCCGGCCATCGGAGAAGATGGCGTGATCGGGTAGATCGCTGCGACCTCTGTAAACGCGTACGCAATATACGCGGCCGCTTCATTTCCGTCCATCGTAACAAATCTTCGATTCTTATCGCTGGTTGTCGGTTGCATGATGATTCAAGTCCTTTCTAAATCAGATAATCAGGTTTCAAAACTGCAGGCCTTTAGCGCTGATCGTTACGCGGTCTCGATCGAGGCGTCCTTCTGGAGTCCGAGCTTTTCGACTGCCTGCTCGCGCATCTTGTACTTCTGGATCTTGCCGGCGTCATTCATTGGGAAGCTGTCGACAAAATCAATATATTTGGGCACTTTGTGCTTTGCCATGTGGTCGAGGACGAACTGCTTCATATCCGCGACTGTCATGGTCTCGCCCTCCTTGAGGATGATGCACGCCATGATTTCCTCGCCCATCGCCTTGTCCGGGACGCCGATGACCTGAACATCGCTTACCTTCGGATGCGTATAGATAAATTCTTCGATCTCCTTCGGATAGATGTTCTCACCGCCGCGGATGATCATATCCTTCAGGCGGCCGGTGATGCGGTAGTTGCCTTCCGGCGTGCGGCACGCGAGGTCTCCTGTGTGCAGCCATCCGTCCGCGTCGATGGCAGAGGAGGTCGCTTTTGGCATTTTGTAATAGCCCTTCATGATATTATAACCGCGCGCGACGAATTCGCCAACTACTTCGTCAGGACAATCTTCACCTGTCTCCGGATCGATGATTTTACACTCAATCTCAGGGAAGGCGCTTCCGACTGTGGAGACACGCACTTCCAGAGAGTCTGTGGTGCGGCTCATCGTGCAGCCCGGCGCCGCCTCAGTCTGTCCATAGACGATGACGATTTCTTCCATGTTCATCTTGTCGACGACATCCCGCATGACCGCGATTGGGCAGGGGCTGCCCGCCATGATGCCGGTACGGATGTAGCTGAAATCGGTTTTTTCAAAATCCGCGTGCTGCAGCATCGCGATAAACATTGTCGGCACGCCGTTGAAAGCCGTAATATGCTCGTTGTTGATGCAGGCGAGCGAAGACTTCGGCGAGAAATACGGAATCGGCAAAATCGTGCCGCCGTGGGTCATCGTAGAAGTCATGGAGAGCACCATGCCGAAGCAGTGGAACATCGGCACCTGGATCATCATGCGGTCCGCTGTGGACAGATCCATGCTGTCTCCGATTGTTTTTCCGTTGTTGATGATGTTATAGTGTGTCAGCATAACGCCCTTCGGGAACCCTGTGGTGCCGGAGGTGTACTGCATGTTGCAGACGTCATTTACATCCACTTCGGCCGCCATGCGGTGAATTTCTTCGATTGGCGTGTTCTCAGCGTAGGCGCGGGTCTCTTCCAGGGTCAGGGCGCCCGGCATGCGGAAACCGACGCTGATGACATTGCGCAGAAACGGCAGTCTCTTCGCGTGAAGCGCCTCGCCCGGCTTGTTGTCCTTCAGCTCCGGGCAGATCTCGTTGATGATTTCTTCATAATTAGAATCCCTGTAGCCGTCGATCATGACAAGCGTGTGCGTGTCGGACTGACGGAGCAGGTACTCAGCCTCGTGGATTTTGTAGGCCGTGTTCATCGTGACAAGAACCGCGCCAATCTTGGTGGCCGCCCAGAAGGTGAGGAACCATGCGGGGACGTTGGTCGCCCAGATCGTAACCTTGGAACCCGCTCTGACGCCGAGTGATACCAGGGCGCGGGCAAATTCATCCACATCGTCACGGAACTGCGCGTAGGTCCGTGTGTAGTCCAGCGTCGTGTACTTGATGGCGATCTGATCCGGGAACGTCTCCACCATTGTGTCCAGAACCTGCGAAAACGTCTTGTCGATCAGCGTGTATTTTTTCCATACGTAATTGCCTGTGTGGCGGTTATTCCAGTACAGGTGCTTTCCGGCCGTGCGTGTGCTCTTGTAATTGCTCATGCAGCGGAAGAAGTGGTTCAGAATAATTTCAATGTCTTCCAGCTCCTCGATCCACTTCGGATTCCACTCAAGCGAGATAAACCCGTCATAGTTGACAGAGCGGAGCGCGTTCATCATTTCCTGTACAGGAAGCTCTCCCTCGCCGATCAGCTCCGGGACGGCTTTTCCGTCAGCCTTGCGGAAATCATGAATGTGCACATGGTGAACATAAGCACCAAGGTTCGTGATGGTCACCTCAGGGTTTTCGCCGCCTGTCACATAGGTGTGGTGCATATCCCAGAGGGCAGCGAGACGATCGTCCGCAAACCGGTTCAGCAGGTCGCGGAGCTTCTCCGTGTCTCCATAAGTGCCGGCAGTCTCGACCAGAAGCGTGACAGGAGACGTGCCGATCATGTCCAGGTATTCTCCGATCACCTTCTCGCATGTATCCTGATCCTCGCAGTAGGTGTGCATTCCGATGTTGCTGATTCCGAGATTGACCGCGACTTCGATGCACTCACGAAGCTCCTGCGCAAAAGCAGGCGCAGTAAAATCGCTGACTGTGCTGATGCAGGGGAGTGAGAGTCCCTCATTCGTCAGATACCTGCGTGTCGACGCAGCCATCTCCGGGTTTGACGGACTTCTTTTTCCCTGAAACACAGGGCCGTTGATGTTATAGAGCTCGATTCCCTTCAGCCGCGCGTCTACCGCGGCGCTGATATAATCGCTCCAGTTATAGTTGTTCCAGTACTGAATTGAAAATGAAAGCTTCAATGTATGTTACCTCCCGTGAATTCGATGATATCAGGCTTCTTCATAGACAATCTTATTGAGGGCGCTGATGTAGGCACGGATCGAAGCTCCGATGATGTCGGTAGAAATACCGGTTCCGGAGTACACGCGTCCGCCTGCCCGCAGCTTGACGAGCGCGCTGCCCATGGCGTCGCGTCCTTCTGTGACAGTCTGCACCTGAAAATCATCCAGTTCATAGTGATGGCCGATAATCTGCTCAATCGCCAGAAACGCCGCGTCAATCGGACCGTCGCCGACGCCGACGCCCCGCAGCTTTTCGCCATTGCGGTCCAGCAGCAGGTTCGCGGTCGCGGTGATTACATTGCCGCTGTTGATGACATAATTATCAATCCGGTATGTAGAGGGCACCTGGAGCGACGCGCTGGCAACGATGGCGTCCAGCTCGCGCGTGCCGACAAAATGCTTTTTCTCGGCAACCCGGC
>JAFVEX010000014.1 GCA_017475785.1 Eubacterium sp.
CCAGGATCAAACTCTCATAATAAATGGTTCTCTCATTTAGAAAAATGAGTTGTTCACCAAAAAGCTTTTTGCATTTCCGAGGCACTGCCCCGTACTTTTAACTTTTTTGAAAAGCTCGACCGATTCAGGATCAACCTTCATTTAAGAATGCTGGCTAATCCTACCTTATTTACTGTAAAGGTTTTCGATCGTCCAAAAATAAATCAATTGAACTTTCGAGGATGTGTTTTACTGTTCAGTTGTCAAAGTGCTGTATTGGTGTGCCGCATTTGTTAGCGACAGCTTAACCAATATATAATTTTTTTGACCCGTTGTCAACACCTTTTTTCACTTTTTTTGAAAAAGTTTTTCCGGCTGCAACAGGAGCGGAGAAGGAGGGATTTGAACCCTCGCGCCGGTTTCCCGACCTACACCCTTAGCAGGGGCGCCTCTTCGGCCTCTTGAGTACTTCTCCAAAGCCCGAAACGACTTTCTTGCCAACGGCATAAGCCGCGGTTTCGTTTCATTTTTTAAGAGAAACCTTTTCAGTTCCTCTCAAAAAACAGACACGTCACAGATGTGACGTAACTAGTATTATACAAAATCAGTCTTTTCTTGTCAACGTATTTTTCCTTATTTTTCCAGTATTTCCGCGGTTTTTTTAACACCCACAACTTCTTGTGACCAAATCTTTTTCGACCGCAAGATATTGTATTATTGTATACTGATATTGCTTCAACTGTATCTGGTTTCAGGAAAAATCCATTTGAGGAGACGCGCAATCCGTCTTGCGTGCCTCCGGTGTTTTTTCGTAATATTTCTGGTCATAAACGCAGGCAGTTTTGCCTGTACCTGCGGCACAGATTTTTTTGACGCTTTTTTCAGCCTCATGCATCCTCTCCAATCTCTGTGCTGACAGACTCCGGCAGATCAGCCTGTTCTGCTTCTTCTGGCGGCTCTGCCGCGCTCAGTTCAGGCAGCTTCGCAGCCCCGGATCCATTCTCGGCGTCTGTTTCCTCATCGGGCAGATCATCTTCATCATTCCGGACCTTTGTCAGGCTTGCAACCGAGACATTTTCATCGACGTTCATCAGCTTCACTCCAGAAGTGGATCTTCCGATGATGCTCACGTCGGAGCAGAAGAATCTGATCAGGATTCCCTCTGTCGTCATCAGCATGGCCTCGTTTTCTTCCTCAACGGACTTCGCGCCGATCAGCTTGCCTGTTTTCTCTGTAATCTTATAGCAGATCAGACCCTTTCCGCCGCGGCCCTGCACCTTGAATTCACTGATGCGCGTCCGCTTTCCGTATCCCTTTTCAGAGGCAAAGAGGATAAACTCTCCCTGTACGTCTAGCTGCATGGAAACAACATTGTCTCCCTCACTGAGGCGGATTCCCCGGACGCCCATGGAGGATCTGCCGGTGCTGCGCACATCTCTTTCATTAAAACGGATCAGCATGCCCTGCTCGGTGATCATCATCGCGTCGCGGTTTCCGTCCGTAAACTTCACTTCGATCAGCTCATCATCCTCCTGCAGAATGATTGCTGCCAGGCCGTTTTTCCGGGCGTTCGCGTACGCCATGATCGGCGTCTTTTTGACCATGCCCTTCCTGGTCGCCATAAACAGATAATTTCCCTCATGAAAATCATCAATTGCGATTCCGGCGGTCACTTTTTCATCCGGCTGCAGCTGCAGCAGATTGATGATTGCCGTTCCTCTGGCGGTTCTGCCGGCCTCCGGAATCCGGTAAGCCTTCATCTGATAGACACGCCCCTGATTCGTAAAGAACATCAGGATGTGATGCGTGGAAGTCATGAATATATCTTCTATATAATCCTCTTCCAGCGTCTGCATGCCGCGGATTCCTTTTCCGCCGCGATTCTGGCTCTTAAACGTATCGGATGTCATCCGCTTGATATAGCCCAGATGCGTTATCGCGATCACGACGTTTTCCTGCGGAATCAGGTCTTCTGTCGTCAGCTCAGTCTCGTCAAATGTTATTTCTGTCCGCCTGTCGTCTCCGTACTTATCAGATATTTCCAATATTTCCTTCCGGATCAGTTTCAGGAGCACGCTGCGGTTTCCCAGGATCTCTTTGTATTCTTTGATTTTGACTTCCAGCTCATGATATTCATTCTGCAGACGCTCCCGCTCCAAGCCAGTCAGCGCGCGCAGACGCATATCAACAATCGCCTGTGCCTGCGCGTCAGAAAATCCAAATTCCCTGATCAGGTTATCCTTCGCCTCCTGTGTATTGGCAGACGCGCGGATCGTCTTGATAATTTCATCAATATGATCAAGTGCCTTGAGCAGTCCCTCCAAAATATGCGCGCGCTCCTCGGCTTTGTTCAGATCATATTTTGTGCGCCTGGTGACAACTTCTTCCTGATGCGCGAGGTAGTACTTCAACATCTCAAGAATATTCAGCACCTTCGGCTGGCCGTCCACAAGCGCAAGCATGATCACGCCAAACGTATCCTGCAGCTGCGTGTGCTTGTACAGGCGGTTCAGGATCACATTTGGATTTGCGTCGCGGCGCGTCTCGATGCAGATCTCCATGCCCTCCCGGCTGGAGTGGTCATTGACATCCGTAATTCCGTCAATCTTTTTCTCCTTGACGAGATCCGCGATCTTCTTGATCAGATTTGCCTTATTGACCATATAAGGAAGCTCTGTGACAAGAATCTGGCTCTTCCCGTTCGGAAGCGTCTCGATCCGCGTCACAGCCCGCGTGCGGATTTTCCCGCGGCCAGTGCGGTAAGCCTCTTCAATTCCGCGCGTGCCCATGATCTGGGCGCCGGTCGGAAAATCCGGTCCTTTGACAATATTCATGATCTCTTCAATTTCCGTCTCGCGGTCCTCGTCAACCAGATTGTCAATAATTTTGACAACCGCGCCAATCGTCTCGCGCAGATTGTGCGGCGGAATATTCGTCGCCATGCCGACCGCAATGCCGGACGTGCCGTTTACCAGAAGATTCGGAAATCTCGCCGGCAGAATCACCGGCTCATTTTCCGTATTGTCAAAGTTCGGCACAAAATCAACCGTGTTCTTGTTGATATCTGATACCATCTCCATCGAAATTCTGGAGAGACGGGCTTCCGTATACCGCATCGCAGCCGGACTGTCTCCGTCGACGGAACCAAAATTTCCGTGGCCGTCCACAAGCGGATAGCGCATATTCCAGTCCTGCGCCATATTAACCAGCGCGCCGTAAATGGAGCTGTCGCCGTGCGGATGATATTTACCCATCGTATCACCGACGATACGGGCACATTTTCTGTGCGGCTTATCCGGGCCGTTATTCAGCTCGACCATTGAGTGGAGAATTCTTCTCTGCACAGGCTTCAGGCCGTCCCGGACATCCGGCAGCGCGCGGGAAGCAATTACGCTCATCGCGTAATCAATATAAGAATCCTCCATTTTTTTCCGAAGGTCGACATCTTCTATTTTGTCAAAAATTCTCTCGTCCATAAATATCTCCAAATACCTAAATACTAAATATCCAGATTCTGGACATCCTTCGCCCGCTCTTCGATAAATTCACGCCGCGGCTCAACCTTATCGCCCATCAGCGTCGTAAACGTCACGTCGATCTCGGATGCTTCGTCCTCATTCATGGTAACCCGCAGCAGAATTCTGCGCGCCGGATCCATTGTCGTCTCCCAGAGCTGATCCGCGTCCATCTCACCGAGACCCTTGTAACGCTGAATCTTGTTGCTGTTGTCGCGGCCGACTTCCTCCAGAATCCTGTTCAGCTCATCGTCGCTGTACGCGTACCAGATCTTCTTGTTCCGCTCCAGCTTATACAGAGGCGGCTTTGCCAGATAGACATGCCCCTGTTTGATCAGCTCCGGCATAAATCTGTACAGGAACGTCAGCATCAGCGTCGCGATGTGCGCGCCGTCGACGTCCGCATCCGTCATAATAATGATCTTATCGTAGCGAAGCTTTTCGATATCAAAATCCTCATGAATACCGGTTCCA
>JAFVEX010000107.1 GCA_017475785.1 Eubacterium sp.
AGTTGATGCGCCGAAGGCGCTTTTTTAGCCATCGCTTTCATGTCCAGATCTTCCACACAGACGATGTCGTACGAATTGGCTGTCTTCGCAGACTGCTGGTGGCAGAAATCCAGCCTCTGGTTCGCAATATGGCGGTATACTTTCGCGATTCGGATCTTCTGCTTCTCATAGTTTCTGGAGCCTTTCTTCTTGTGACGGAGTCTTCTCTGCTGCTTCGTCAGGAGATCATGCGCTTTACGGGCGTATTTCGGTGAACCGCAGATATTTCCTTCCGAATCCGCATAGAAACCGTCAGACTTGTAATCCAGGCCGACTGCCTTGCGGGGATCCGGCGTATATGAGACCGGGGTGTCCTCATATTCAAAGCAGACGGATACATAGACAGTGTGGTCCCGCTCTATGGTCAGTGTCGCACTTTTAAGAGTCCAGTCTGCCGGGACAGGGCGCAGCGGAGCGATCCGGATCCTGCCGAGCTTCGGCATGAGAAGGCTGTCGTTTTCAAACCGGAGATTGCGGTTCACGCACATTGTGGTATACGACCACTTCGATCTGTGTTTTGATTTATATCCTGGATACCCTGCCCCCTTCTTTTTCCCGAAGAAGTTCCTGAAAGCCGTATCCAGGTGGCGCAGGGACTGCTGCAGGGCGATCGAATCTGCCTCCTTCAGCCAGGGAAGCTGTTTCTTCAGTTGCGTAAGCCTTGCGGAAAGCCTGTTGTAACTGACAGAATTTCCGCTGCTATGGTATGCGGTAGTTTTATAGTTCAGAGCATCGTTATAGACAAACCGGCAGGAACCGACTGTCTTCATAGCAAGAACGAACTGGTCATCTGTCAGGTAAGCCCTGTATCTGAATGCTCTGCTGCACATGTGGAACTCCTCCTCTGATCTTTGCTAATAGTATAGCATATTTTCGAGGAGAAGTCGAACGTTTGTTCTATATTTTAATTATTGTTTTTTCGGTATTATTATTGTTATTGTTGTTATTGTATTATTGAAAATGATTACAGTTTGTTTGGGCGATTCATCCCGCCGCTTTAGAAGCGGGGGTATTCTCGCCAATTAGTGATAAACGCTCCGGCGGACAATATCTTAATGACATTGCCCGCCCGGAGCGTTTTTAGTCGTCGTAGTGTCCGCGGCAGTGAACAATAAAGATGCGTCCTTCTTTCACTCATCATCGACCTCGATCAATTCGTGTGCAGTACCTTTACCGGATCTGAGCTCCTGGACGGATTTCAGAATATAAGCCTGGTTTGATGGGCTGAAGAAAGGATCGGCCTGTTTGATCTCAAAAGGGATCCTTCGCTCACGCAGTACTGCTTTCACAAAGAGATTTATGGCGGTAGAAGTATTGAGACCGACGGATGTGCAGAAAGCATCAAACTTGATCTTATCTGTTTCATCGACACGGGCAGTTATTGTTGAAAGAGCCATAATTTCACTCCTTTCTGATGGTTTGACAATATTATATCACTAACGTAACACAATAGCAATCTGCTGTAATATTAATGGCTGAGCCGTGGCTGAGCCGTGATCGAGGCGAGGCTGAGTTGTAATCCGGGACACCGGTTTGTACGAGATCGCCTTATGGATGGAGTCTGATTGACATCTGGTCACATTTCAGCCCTTTTAAAAAATGTGGACACATTTTTGAGGCTGAACAAGGCAGAATCTGAACGTAATGGCTCATATTTGAACAATGGCGGAATATCATGATCGAAATTGAATATTTACCCCGGCAGGGTGTGCTTGCAAATTTAGAAAAACGGAAAATGTGACCACTGAAAAACAATTCTATGGTTTATGCTTGCATTATACCCTGAGGGGGTATATACTGCAGACAGTGATTGATACCCCTGAGGGGTATTGCAGAGAGACACGGGACATGGGATTCGCGGCAAAAAAGGAACTGCGTCTTATGTACAGGAACAGGAGGAATTATGGCAGAAAACGTATGTCCCCACTGCGGGGAGCGGCATAAAAAGAGGACAGCCGAAGAGCAGAAGGTACTGCTGACAAGATTGAGAAAGGCGGAGGGACAGATCCGCGGTATCGAAAAGATGGTGGAGAATGATGCATGGTGCCCGGACATTCTGATCCAGGTCTCGGCGGTGACGAACGCGCTGAACAGCTTCAACAAGGAGCTGTTGGCCTGTCACATCAAAAGCTGCGTTTCCGAGGATATCCGGAAGGGCGACGACGAGGCCATCGATGAGTTTGTAAAAGTGCTGCAGAAGCTGATGAAATAAAGGCAGACAGCAGAAAACAGAGAAGAAGTAAGACCGGCGGATGCCGGTCATGAGAGGACTGAAGAAGTATGGAACAATATATCGTCACGGGAATGAGCTGTGCCGCCTGCCAGGCCCGGGTGGAAAAGGCGGTGTCGAAGGTGCCGGGGGTCACGTCCTGCTCGGTGAGCCTTCTGACAAATTCCATGGGCGTGGAGGGCACGGCACCGGCGGGCGAGATCATCAAAGCGGTGGAGAAGGCGGGCTACGGCGCCAGTGTGAAGGGCGCGGCAGGTGCATCGGGAGCCGGCGGACAAGCAGGTGCGGCGGGTGCTTCCGGTGCTGCGGGCAGCTTCGCCGCGGATGAGGAGGCCCTGAAGGATCATGAGACGCCGAAGCTGAAGCGCAGGCTCGTTCTTTCAGCAGTCTTTCTCCTGGCCCTCATGTATATCACCATGGGCCACAACATGCTGCATTTCCCGCTGCCGGGATATTTTGAACACAACCATCTGGGACTCACGCTGACCCAGATGCTCCTGGCCATCGTGGTCATGATCATCAACCGCAAGTTCTTTACCAGCGGCTTCAGTTCTCTGATCCACGGCGCCCCGAACATGGATACTCTGGTGGCCCTCGGGTCCGCGGTGTCCTTCGGCTGGAGCACCTTCGTGTTCTATGAAATGTGCGGGCTGATCACAGCAGGCGTTTCAAACATGGATCTGATGGAGCTGTACCACAGTCAGCTGTACTTTGAGTCCGCCGCCATGATCCCGGCGCTGATCACCGTGGGGAAGATGCTGGAGGCTATGTCCAAGGGCCGCACCACGGACGCCCTGAAGAGTCTCATGAAGCTGGCGCCGAAGACGGCGGTTCTCCTCCGGGACGGCGTAGAAGTGGAAGTGGGGATCGAAGAAGTGCAGGCGGGGGATGTGTTCGTGGTCCGGCCGGGAGAGAACATCCCGGTGGACGGCATCGTCCTCGAAGGTGTCAGCGCGGTGAATGAGTCCGCCCTGACAGGAGAATCGATCCCGGTGGACAAGGCGGAGGGCGACAAGGTGAGCGCCGCCACCATCAACCAGTCCGGCTATTTAAAGTGCCGGGCGACGAGAGTGGGACAGGATACGACCATCAGCCAGATCATCCGTATGGTTTCGGATGCTGCCGCCACGAAGGCGCCCATCGCGAGAATTGCCGACCGGGTGTCGGCCGTCTTCGTCCCCGCGGTCATCGCCGTCGCGGCCCTCGTCGTCATCGGCTGGATCATTGCCGGGCAGAGCGTCAG
>JAFVEX010000108.1 GCA_017475785.1 Eubacterium sp.
AAAAGGAGAGACAGTCATGAACATCGGCGAAAAGAAAATTGCAAGACCTTTCAGATGGGGTATCGTAGGCGGCGGACGTACCAGCCAGGTTGGTTACAAGCATCGTCTTGGCGCGCGCATGGACAACACGAACTTCGACCTGCAGGCAGCTGCATTTGATATCGACGCTGAGCGCTGCGTAGATTTCGGTAAGGCTCTGAACATGGATCCGGAGCGTCTGTACCCGGATTACAAGACCATGTTCGCGAAAGAGGCTGAGCGCGAGGACGGCATTGAGGTCGTTGATATTGCTACTCCGAACTTCCAGCACTATGAGGTCTGCAAGGCTGCGCTTGAGGCAGGACTGCATGTTATCTGCGAGAAGCCGCTGTTCTTCGAGGTTGAGCAGGGTCTCGAGATCAAGAAGCTTGCTGAGGAAAAAGGCAAAGTTGTCTGCGTGACATACGGATTCTCCGGATTCCCGATGCTCCTCCAGATGCGCGCAATGGTTCAGAGCGGCATGCTTGGAAAGATCAACATGGTTGACCTTCGCTATGCACATGGATTTGGCTGCAATGCTGAAGCAGATGTCAAGGCAGAGGGACAGAAGTGGCGCGTTGATCCGGCCAGAGTCGGAAAATCCTTCGTCCTCGGCGACCTCTCCACACATACATTCTACATGTCTCAGCTGATCTGCCCGGATCTGAAGCTGAAACAGGTTCTCTGCGACCGCCAGGCATTTGTCGGTTCCAGATATCCGCTTGAGGACAACGCTTATGTCCTGATGCGCTATGAGAGCGGCGCTGTAGGCCGTATGTGGGCATCTGCGGTTAACGCAGGCGACATGAGCTCCCAGCACATCCGCATCGTCGGCTCCAAGGCTTCTCTGGAGTGGAACGACCAGACCTGTGACCAGCTGCGCTATGAAGTACAGGGTGAGCCGGCTCAGATTCTGACACGCGGTATGGGATACCTTGATGGTCTTGCACAGGAAGACGAGCGTCTCGGCGCGCTTCACTATGAGGGACTTCCGGAGAGCTGGGCAAACCTGTACACCAGATTCGCGCAGGTTATCGACGCGAAGAACCGCGGCGACGAAGAGACAGTCAACAGCAACATTTATCCGGATCTTGACCATGGCATCGACGGCATCCGCTGGATCAACAGCTGCGCGAAGTCCGCTGATGAAGGCGCTGTCTGGGTAGACTTTGAATAAAATACAGAAGATCCTCGGATCATCCGGTAATTAACCCTGAATGTGCGGCAGATTTGATGAAAAGACAGGTCTGCCGCACATTGCCCACCTGATTTATGGAGGAATGATAAATGAAACTTTCTATTTGTACAGATGTTTTTGGGCCGATTCCGTTCACTGAGATGCTCGATAAGGTCGTCGCGTATGGAATTCCTGCCATCGAGCTGACCGCAGGCGGCTGGGGCGGATGTCATTTTATCCCGTCAGCAGAAGAGCTGATCAACAATCCGGACAAGCTGGCAGCGTTCAAGGCTGAAATCGACAAGAGAGGACTTGAGATTTCCGCGCTGAACTGCTCCGGAAATCCGCTGATCGACACGCCGATGGGCAAGGCACACAGCAAGACCCAGCACGACACGCTGAAGCTCGCAGGCCTTCTGGGCGTCAAGACGATCGTCACCATGTCCGGCCTTCCGGCAGGCGCGCCTGGCGACAAGACCCCGAACTGGATTGTCTCCACGATTTCCTGGCCGGAGTATGACGGCTTCAACTACATGGCAGAAGCTGTTAAATATCAGTGGGAAGTAGCCGCAGAGTGGTGGAAAGAGTTCTGCCAGTGCGCAAAAGACAACGGCGTTGAGAAGATCGCGATCGAGGAGTTCCCGGGCGCGCTCGTGCACAATGTCCGTACATTCAACAAGCTCGTCGAGGTAGTCGGACCGGAGCTCTCTGATGTGCTCGGCCTGAACCTGGATCCGTCCCACCTGATGATTCAGGGCGCGGAGCCGATCGCGGCAGCGCGCGCGCTTGGCAATAAGATTTACTATGTACATGGCAAGGATGCCCGTCCGGAGCAGTACAACGTCGACGTAGACGGACTGCTGGAGAACCTGCCTGTCACAGAGACGAAGGACCGCACCTGGAACTACGTCGCTGTCGGCTGCGGCAAGGATCTGAAATGGTGGAAGGAGTTCTTCTCTGTCTGCTCCATGATGGGATACGACGGATATGTCTCCCTGGAGATGGAAGACCTTACCATGTCTGTAGAAGCCGGGCTGCAGACCTCCATTGACGCGCTCAAGATGACAATCAGCCAGTAAGTATTTTTGTACAAGTACACATCCCGGACCGGCAGGTGAGCCGTTTTTGCCGCGGAGAGCGGAGGGAACGGATCTGAGCCGGGACGGGGTGTGGTTTTTGCGTACATAAGCTGCATGCGCCTGAAAAGGACAATTATTGACAAAAATGTGTCAATTTTTGCACAGAGCGACAAATTTTATTCATTCAGAGGCGTGAAGAAAGCCCTTGGGTTTAGAAATTGTTTATATTTTAACAATAGTGAACAATTTTTAAACAAAAAATGAATAAAAGATTCGAATTATCCAAGTTATGATGCAAATCGTCCTAAAAGATGATATAATATGCATGTTACAATCAATATTGCCCAATGAAATTCTGTGTATTTTTCTATTTTTAGACAGATTGCACAAAAGCAATCGGCAGGTTTTGTGCAGGTTGTCGACAAGAGGAAAATACAAAAGAATGAAGCGGGCGTGGCAAACAACTTTGGTAAAGGAGGGATAGAGTGGCGGAAAAAAGAGTCGCGATTGAGCTGAAAAACATTTCCAAGTCTTTTCCGGGTGTAAAAGCCTTGGACAATGTCAGCTTCACAGTAAACGAAGGCGAAGTTCACGTCCTGGTCGGCGAGAACGGAGCCGGGAAATCGACGCTGATCAAGTGCATCAACGGCATGTACACGGCTGACGAAGGCGATGTATATGTATTTGGTGAGAAGATCACAACACACAACCCCAGATACATGAAAGAGAAAGGCGTGGCGACGATCCACCAGGAGCTGAACCCGGTTCCGGATCTGACCATCGCCGAGAACATCTTCCTTGGGAGACTGCCGCAGAACAAGTTCAAGATGATCAACAAGAAGTACATGTTCAGCGAGGCGCAGCGCCTGATCGACGAGCTTGGATTCAAGTACGACGCGAAGGCTCTGATGCGTTCCCTGACCGTATCGGACTCCCAGATCATCGAGATCATCAAGGCGATCTCCGTCAACGCGAAGATCATCATCATGGACGAGCCGACATCCTCGATCACAGAGGCAGAGGTAGCGGTCCTCCACGAGCAGGTGCTCCGCCTGAAAAAGATGGGAATTGCGATCATCTACATTTCCCACAAGCTGGACGAGCTGAAGGTTGTCGGCGACAGGCTGACAGTCCTCCGTGACGGCCAGAGTATCTCGACGCACAACATCGACGACCTGACGCAGGACGAGATCATCGCGAAGATGGTCGGCCGTAAGATGGACAACGTCTATCCGGAGAAGACGAACAAGGTCGGCGAGCCGCTGTTTGAGGTCAAGGACCTCTCAGGGCAGAAGTTCCACAACGTAACCTTTACGCTGCACAAAGGCGAGATCCTCGGAATGGCAGGACTGGTCGGCGCGGGCCGCACCGAGACATGCCGCGGAATCTTTGGCCTGGACCCGATCACGGGCGGAACGATGACGCTGAACGGGAAGGAAGTCATTGTCAAGAAGGTAAAAGACGCGATCGACAACGGCATCATTTACCTGTCAGAGGACAGAAAGCTGGAGGGTCTGGTGCTGATCCGCTCGATCTGCGAGAACATCGGCCTCCCGAACCTGAAGAAGTACAAAGGCGTATTCCTGAACAAGATCGCGGAGCGCAAGGACGCGGAGGAGATGAAGCAGAAGCTCCGCATCAAGACGCCTACGGTAGACACGCCGGCGATGAGCCTGTCAGGCGGAAACCAGCAGAAGGTCGTTATCGCGAAGTGGCTGCTGCAGAACCCGCTGGTATTCATCTGCGACGAGCCGACACGAGGAATCGACGTCGGCGCGAAGTACGAGATCTACAAGATTATGATCGACCTTGCGGAGCAGGGCGCGGGCGTAATCATGATTTCGTCGGAGCTGCCGGAGATCATCGGCGTCTGCGACAGGACGCTGGTCATGGCGGAAGGACGTGTCACAGGCGAAGTTATGAGAGAGGACTTCTCTCAGGAAACGATTATGAGTTTTGCGTTAGGAGGAAGTGCGGCTAATGGCTAAGGCAGAGAAAAAAGAATTTAATTTTGGTGAATTTTATAGTAAGTACGGAATTTTCCTGATTTTCATCCTGATGGCGGTCATCTTCTCGGTAGTGAACCACAACTTCCTGTCGGGCATGAACATCCGTAACATCATGAGACAGATCGTCGTTATCACGCTGCTGGCCTGCGGCGAGCAGTTCATGATCATCTGCGGCATGATCGACCTGGGCGCGTCCCGAGTCCTTGCCTGCGCGGGTACGCTTTCAGCATACTGCATGCTGACGACCCACAACCTGTTCCTGGCAATCATCGTAGCGCTGTTCGTAGGCCTCTGCTTCGGATCATTCGCGGGCTTCTTCATCACGAAGTTTGACATCCCGCCGTTCATCGCGACGCTGGCAACGATGATGGTTGCGGAAGGTTTCATCATGACCTTCACAGGCGGCCAGAACTACTCGAACCTCGGTGACGCGTACACGAAGATCGGCCAGGGCTATGTCGGCGTAATCCCGATCCCGGTCATCATCATGGTCGTCATCCTGCTGATCACGTACTACATCCTTTCCTGGACCCCGATCGGCCGCGGCATGTACGCAGTCGGCGGAAACCAGAACGCGGCAAAGGCATCCGGTATCAACGTCAGCCTTGTCAAGTTCTTCGCGGCAGTCTACTGCGGACTGATGGCAGCGTGCGCGGGCGTCGTGCTGATGTCCCGTATGAACTCCGGACAGCCGGCGGCAGCGCTTACCTACGAGATGGACGCGATCGCAGCCGTTGTCATGGGCGGAACATCCATGAGCGGTGGTACAGGTACCGTCGTCAACACGATCATCGGTTCCCTGATCATCGGTATCATCCGTAACTTCATGAACCTGCAGAACGTCACAGCATCCCTGCAGAAACTCGTCCTTGGTCTTCTGGTACTGCTTGCGGTTATCATTGATACCGTCGTACGTAACTCCAGAACAAAGGGTTGATATTTTCAAAACACGGATTAAACACAAATTTGTTGTAAGATTGACGTGATCTGAATCACTGCCGGAGCCGCAGTCTTAACGCGGCTCCGGGCAGTGCCCGGATTTGATTAATATATATATTTTCATATATATTAATAATACACTTTTTCATTTTTTCATTAAGGGAGGAAAACAAATGAAAAAAAAGATTCTCGCAACTATCCTTGCAACCGGTATGGTCATGAGCCTTGCGGCATGCGGCGGCGCTTCTTCAGGCGGTTCTTCTGACGCAGCAGCTGACAGCGCGGCAGCATCCAGCGCAGCAGCATCCAGCGCAGCAGCTGAAGAGGCAGCACCAGCTGAAGACGCAGCGGCTGATGACGCAGCGGCGAGCGAGGACTCCGAGACCGATATCATGTACACAAAGGCTGATATCGAGGCATCTGTTGACGGTCTTGGCGACTGGGAAAAAGACTATGACATGGCAGTCAAGGGCGATGAGAAGTTCACATGGGGCTACATCGACATGGGCTTCAAGGATACTTTCACCACAAAGATCCGTAACACATTCACCTACTACTGCTCACTGTATTTCCCGAATGTTGAAGTTCTGGAAGGTGACGGCGAGATGGATCCGAACAGACAGCTTCAGCTGGCTGAGAACTACATCACACAGGGCGTTGACGCGATCATTCTTGACCCGACAGACGCTGACGGCTGCGTAGGTATCGTTGACCTCTGCAAAGACGCTAACATGCCGCTCGTTGCTGTAAACGCTATCATCCACACAGACCTGCTGAACAATGGTATCGGCTTCGTTGGTTCCGATAACTACTATGCAGGACAGCTTGAGGCTGAGTGGATCATCGACAACATCGATGACAGCGAGACAGTTCAGATGTGCTACCAGAGAGGACAGGAAGGATACGATCACACAGAGCTTCGTCAGCAGGGCGTCTTCGAGACACTTGACAATGCTGGATACAACTATGAGCTGAAATCCACTCTGATCTCTGACTACATGCGTGACAAAGCGATGAACAACGCAGAAGACTGGACAAACTCCTTCGGCGCTGACATCAAGGTTATCCCGTGCTGTAACGACGAGTCCGCTATGGGTACTCTGCAGGCTTATCAGGCAGCTGGTCTGGCTGACGGCGTTGCAATCCTCGGAATCGACGCAAACCAGGATGCTCTTCAGGAAGTTAAGAACGGCAACCTTGCATGCACAGTCTTCCAGAACGGTCTTGCACAGGCTAAGTGGGCAGCAGCTTCTGCATACGATGCTTGCGTAAACGGCACAGTTGAGACACAGGGCGTTGACGTTCCGTTCGAGCGTGTTGATTCTACAAACATTGATAATTATCTCTAATTAAGAAAAGATGAAAAAGGGTAGTTGGGCAGGTCTGTATTTTGACAGCTGACTAACCCTGGAGAGCCTGCCATGGCATGATCATGGCAGGCTTTCTGGCTTTTATATAGTGGAATGTACGCTGTTTTGGAGTGTTCCTGCCATATAAAGGCCTGCGGCTTCAGACTTTGGGCCAAACGGAGGAGGTGTGTGCGATGGAAAAAAGGCGTGCGGGCCTGTCACTGATTACTGATGAGAACGGCTGGGGGCTTCCGATCTATGACGGGTATCTTGAGTTTCCGCGGCAGGATGAGACTGGTATCGCCGTCCTGTATCAGGACCACGCGAGGACGGTCATGCCGCATAAGCATTTTTACCATGAACTCGCGCTGATTGTGCGCGGACGCGGAACACACAGCTATCAGGGCGAACCAAGTGTGCCGCTGCTTCCGGGAGATGTCCTGCTGATCGATCCACACGTAGAACACAGCTACGTCGTGGAGACGCCGATGCTCATCATCAACTGCCAGTTTTTCACACACAAGCTGAACATGGATTTCAACCGGATGGTAGGCAGCACGCACAGGCGGTGTGAGACCATCTATGAGGAGCCGAATATCATGCAGCGCTGGGATGAGCTTCACCGGGAGACAGAGCTCTTCTGGGAGAAGGATTCCTCAAATCCTGCTTCGGCAGGGAAAAACGGGGAAAAATTCAGGCGGCGCGGCATCATCAGCCTGGAACGGGAAGAATTTGAGGAGGTAGAGAGATTTCTCTACGCGATGATGGACGAGCAGGAAAAGCCCGACCGGGACAGTGCCGCGCTGAAATCGCTCATTCTGCAGCTCATGCTGACAAGGCTGAAGCGGCTGGTCAGAAGGCAGAACGCCATCAGCGAGAACAACCGCGTCGACACGCGGCAGCAGAAGATCGAAAAGGCACTGGCATATATTGAGGAAAACATCTCGGAGAACCTGCAGGTCGGGGATCTGGCAGAGCAGCTGTTCTGGAGTGAGGGATATTTTCGGAATGTGTTTAAGGAAGTAACCGGATTTACGCCCATCCAGTATATTAACCGGAAAAAAATCCTGAAATCGATTGATTACATTCAAAAGAGCAACATGAACGCGCAGGAAGCAGCAGAGCGCGTAGGAATCTACGATCCATCTTACTACAGCAGGCTTTTTAAGAAGTATATGGGATACTCTCCGCGTCAGCTGAACCGCTCACGCGGGCTGGAGACAGGGGAATGATTGTCCCGGCAGCCGGCAGGAAAGAAGACTGGGATATCAACGAATCATCAGACGGAGAGAACGCATATGGCAGTTACACTAAAACAGATCGCAGATGCCTGCGGCGTGTCCAGGGGAACGGTAGACCGCGCGCTTCATAACCGCGGACGCGTTCAGCCGGAGGTCGCTGAGCGGATCCGTGAGATGGCCGAGAAGCTTGGCTATGAGCCAAATGCCGGCGGAAGGGCGCTGGCGCTGATGAAAAAAGAGATCGTGATCGGCGTGATCCTGCAGTTTGCGGAGACGGTTTTCATTCAGTCTGTGGAAGAAGGGATCCATGCCGCGGCTGCTCAGATGCAGTCGTATGGCTGCCGTGTCCAGGTTTTAAAATTTGACGGCGCGCAGCCGGACCGGGTTGCGGAAGCCATGCGGGAGCTGGCGCAGGAAGGCGTGAGCGGAATCGCGATGATCGCGACGGAACACGATGTCATCAGAAATGAGATACTGGCATGTGATGAGCGGGGAATCCGGGTCGTCACATTCAACTCAGATCTTCCGGAAAGCGGGCGGATCTGCTTCGTCGGAGAAGAAATGCGCAAGGGCGGGCGCGCCGCGGCAGGGCTGGCCGCCGATATCCTGGAGCCGGGAGACAAGATTGCCGTGTTTTCCGGACGTCAGGAGAGCCGCGTACAAAATGAGCGGGAGCTTGGCTTCCGGGAGACGCTCAGCCAGCTGGCGCGGAAGCTGCAGATTACCAGCATCTCTCACACAGATGATGACCCGCAGAGGCTGCTGCGGCAGCTGCGGGCTGCGCTGGACGCAGAGCAGCTCCCAGACGCAGTCTACATCAACACACAGGGCGTCAGAGAAGCCTGTGCTCTGCTGAAGGAGCGGGGGCTGGGCCGGAAGGTCCGCGTAATCGTCCACGA
>JAFVEX010000015.1 GCA_017475785.1 Eubacterium sp.
CGCGCGAGACGCCGGAAGGGGTTCCTGGAGTAAGAACAGCAGAAGAAATAAGCACGAAGAAACATACTGAAACAGATACGGGGGTACGAATGGAAACATTTACGAAACTGATTGACGCAATTGACGGGTTTGTCTGGGGGCCAGTGATGCTGGTTCTTCTGGTTGGAACCGGTGTATTTCTGACATTCCGTCTGAAATTTCTGCCGTGGCGCAACCTCGGGCACGCGCTGAAAAGTGTGCTGAGCAAAGAGGCGCGCACGTCACACGGTGACGGCGACGTATCGGCTTTCGCCTCGCTGATGACAGCGCTGGCTGCCACAATCGGAACGGGAAATATCGTCGGTGTCGCGACGGCCATGTTTGCCGGCGGACCCGGTGCGCTCGTCTGGATGTGGATCTCCGCGCTGTTCGGGCTGACCACGAAGTACAGCGAGTGCATGCTCGCGGCAAAATACCGGGAGAAGAACGACCGCGGCGAGGTTGCCGGCGGGCCGATGTATACGATGAAAAACGGGTTTAAGAACCGGCAGCTGGGACTGGTGCTGGGAACCCTTTTCGCGGCATTCACTGTACTGGCGTCTTTTGGAATCGGAAACCTCTCACAGGCGAATTCCATCGCAGGTTCTCTCTCCGGAACCTTCGGCATCCCGAAATGGGTCGTCGGTATCGCGCTGACAATTCTGACCTTCGCGATTGTTGTAGGCGGACTGAAGAGCATTTCCAACGTCGCCTCTGTTCTGGTGCCCGGCATGGCTGTGCTCTACATCGCCGCAGGCCTGCTTGTAATCATTTTGAACTTCCGCAATATTCCGCACGGTCTGTATCTGATCTTCGGCATGGCGTTCAATCCGAAATCGATCGGCGGCGGTGTGCTCGGGGCGGTAACCGCGACAGTCATGAATTCTATCCGCTACGGCGTGGCGCGCGGCGTCTTTTCCAATGAGGCGGGACTCGGCTCCGCGGCAATGCCTGCGTCGGCTTCTACAATTACTGATCCGGCAAAGCAGGGCTACATCAGCATGACAGGTACGTTCATCGATACGATCATCGTCTGCTCGATCACGGGACTTACAATTGCTTCCTCCGGCATGCTCGGAACACTCGGCGCAAACGGAAAGCCGCTGGAAGGCGTGGATCTGACCGCGGCCGCGTTTGGATCAATCCTGGGACCGGCGGGAAAGTATATCGTCTCAATCGGGATCATTCTGTTTGCGTTCTCTACAATTCTCGGCTGGGAATATTATGGAGAAAAAGGCTTTGAGTACCTCACCAAAGACACGAAGTACAATATCATCTACCGCGTGGTGTTCTCGGTAATCGTCTATGTCGGCTCGACACAGGCGCTGGGACTGGTCTGGAGCATTTCCGATATCTTTAATGCGCTGATGGCGATCCCAAATCTGATCTCCCTGCTGCTCCTTCACAATGTAATCGCGGAAGAGACAAATCGCTACCAGAAGGAAATCAATGGAAGATGGTGACAGCGGTGCCCCGGAAGAATTCACCGGGACGCAGGAAGACAGAAAGCAGTAACAGATCGTTAACGGCTCAGAAATACTCATAAACAAAATATTACGAAGCTGTAAGAAATCAGAAAAACAAAATAAATACAATAATTATTCAGAAAATGATTGACAAAACCGGTGAAATGACGTATATTATATTCAAGGAGTGAGACCACTTGACAGGCCTCAAAGGGCGGGATCCTATAATAAGAAATCCCAAAAAAATAAGATAGAAAGAGAGGTTATAAAGTGAGACTTCTGAACTTTCATCGGTAGGGCTGCCGGATGCATGACGCACTGGCAGCCCTAAAATTTTGTCCGGAAATAAGAAAAACAAGGCATAGCTGCAGAATTGTGGTACAATAATAAAAAACAAAATTCCTTAGAAAGGAACCTGCGCAGCATGGAAAATGAGACATTGCTTTGTGATACGTACAGCTTCATCCAGTCCTCCTATATTATCGCGGCACTGGAGGACGAAGGAATCAGATACCGCAGACAGGAAGTCGGCGCGCCTAAGGACGCGGCAGTGTATCAGAGCGATGAGCCGACAAAATACGAAATTTATGTGCCAGTTGATTCTGTCGCAGACGCGTGCCAGACATTGATCATGACAGGTCTCTGGCAGGATCTGGAGGAGGAGTGAACGGAGATGTTAAAGGACTTTGTGAAGGCTGAAAAACCGGACGCTTCTGTGATGAAGGAACAGCTTCAGGCGGAGCGGGAGAAGCTTTCCGTGCGGCAGCTGCAGATCAAGGAGGCGAAGCTTCCGGTGATGGTCATCTTTGAAGGCTGGGGCGCCGCCGGCAAGGGAAGCGTGATGGGCGAGGTGATTGAGAACATCGATCCGCGGTTTTTCCAGGTGGCGACGATGGACACGCCGGCCACGGAGGATCAGCTGCGCAAGCCGTTTCTTTTCCGGTATTTTGTGGAAATTCCGGAGGCGGGCAAGTTCAAGTTTTTTGACACCTGCTGGATGGGCGGCGTCACGCGCGGCGTCCTGCACGACGGGATCGGGGAAGAAGGCTATAAGGAGAAAATCCGCGAGATCAACCTGACGGAGCGGCAGCTCACAGATAATGGCTATCTGGTGATGAAATTCTTCTTCCACATCAGCCGGAAGGAGCAGAAAAAGCGTCTGAAGGATTTGCTGGCGGACAAAAACACCCGCTGGCGCGTCAATCAGGACGACCTCTGGGAAAATGAAAATTACAAGGCGTGCCGGGAGGTTTACGATCAGTATCTGAACGATACGAACCGTTCTTCCGCGCCCTGGTATATCATAGACGCGAAGGATAAAAAGTGGGCAGAGCTGCAGGTGCTCCAGTTCCTGAATCAGGGCATTGACACGGCTCTGAAAAACCACTCTCTGGCAGTGCCGATCCTTCAGAACATCTACCCGCTGAAGCCGGTTCAGAAGCTCGCGGATATTCCGCTTCAGGACAAGGTGATCGAGCCGGAGGTATACAGAGAGGAGCTGAAGCGTCTGCAGGCGGAGCTTTCCGATCTGCATAACCGGCTGTACCGGAAGAAGGTGCCGGTGATCATTGCCTATGAAGGCTGGGACGCGGCCGGCAAGGGTGGAAACATCAAGCGGATTACCAGCGCGCTGGATCCGCGCGGGTATATCGTACATCCGATCGCAAGCCCTGAGCCGCACGAGAAGGCGCGCCACTATTTATGGCGCTTCTGGAACCGGCTTCCGCGCACGGGCCACATCGCGATTTTCGACCGCACCTGGTACGGGCGCGTCATGGTAGAGCGCCTGGAGGGCTTCTGCAGTGAAAATGACTGGCAGAGGGCATATAACGAGATCAACGAGTTCGAGAAAATCCTGACCGACTGGGGCGCCGTCGTCCTGAAATTCTGGGTTCAGATCGACAGCGAGACGCAGCTGGAGCGGTTTACCGCGCGGCAGAACACGCCGGAGAAGCAGTGGAAGATCACGGACGAGGACTGGCGCAACCGGGAGAAATGGGATCAATATGAGGCGGCCATCAACGAGATGCTGCAGAAAACGAACACGGCATATGCCCCCTGGCACATACTGGAATCAGTTGACAAGAAATACGCCCGGATCAAAGCGCTGCAGATTGTGACGGAAGCAATCCGGAAGGCGACGTAAGGAAAGAATCTTCCCTCAGAAACATGTTGATCAGAGGTATAGGAAGGCACGACAGGCACTTCCTGAAGGACAGTAAAACGGAGAATGCCATGAACAGAGTTATCACCATCAACAGAGAATTCGGAAGCGGAGGACGAGAGCTGGCGCGCAGGCTTTCAGAAGAACTGAAGATCGCCTACTACGACCAGGAGATTATTGCCGCAATCGCTGAGGACACAGAGCTTTCTGTGGAATACGTCAATAATATCATTTACCGGAAGCCGTTTTTCTCTTACCCGATCACCATTGGAAACCGCTTTTACCTGACAGGGGACCAGATGTTCCAGCAGGTAAGCAAGGTCTCCCAGTCACAGAGCAGCATTATCCGCGAGCTGGCCGAAAAATCAGACTGCATCATTGTCGGACGCTGCGCGAACTATATCCTGCGCGAGCAGAATCCGTTCCGCATCTTTGTCTACGCGGACATGCCCGGCCGCATGCGCCGCTGCCGCGAAAAAGCGCCGGCGGATGAGCATCTGAGTGATTCCGAGCTGAAGCGGCAGATCAACCGCATGGACAAGAACCGTACGACATACTATGAGACGTTTACAGGGGAAAAATGGAGAGACTGGCATAATTATGATCTCTGCATCAACACGAGTGACCGCGTGATCAAGGACATCGTGCCGTATCTGGCGCGTTTGTTCCGAGACTAGTAAAATAGATAGTTTGTATTCAGGACTACACACCGATTTGTCTGAAAAAGCGGGTGAGATGCGCGTCCCAGGCGCGCTCCACCGCTTTTCCTTTGTCAAAAAAGGCGAGAGAAACGCCGCTGGTGAGCTGCAGAGTGTTCTGCCGGAAGCGGCAGTTCAGGTACAGTCCATGTACCTCCTCCGGCGCGGCAGAGAGGCCCTCCGAGGCTATCAGGGCAGCGGCAGACGCCGGATCCAGCTGGAAGACAAAGTGAAATGCCAGCGGCGTGCGGGAGCCGCGGATGACAGAGAGGCAGTGTTTTTTGATGTCTGCCCACCGGACGGTGGAGACGCGCTGCTGATCCTCCGTCGGCACGTCGGCAGGATCCCGCTCCGTATCGCCTGAATAGAACGCCGGGTGAAGCGTCCCGTCTATCTGGAAGGTCGCGAAGGTCGTGATGGAGACCTCCGGGACAAGGAACGCGTCGAACGCCTCTCCAAGCAGCAGCTGGTTCATAAAGCTGCGCACCTGCGTGATTTCAATTGCAATCATGGCTTATATCCGGGCCTTTCATCATGGTTGAAAACAATATGTGAACACACAGGATTGCTCTGTTTCGCGCTGCATCACGCGAACCGCGCAATTCCGCAGAACACACAATGTTCATTTTATCATCTGAAATTCATATTGTAAAATCAAATGATTTTCAGTATAATAACCTTTGTTATTATTGATAAGGAAGGTGATTCCAGAATGAGTCAGAAAAAAGTAGATCGCTATAAAGAAGAAAAAGCGAACCGTCAGCAGATCATGCGCAGGGAAAAACGGAGATTCCGCGTGGAAATCGTCGTGCTGGCCGCAGTACTGGCAGCCCTGATCGGCTGGTTTTCTGCCGGCGTTGCCCGCCAGGTAAAGAGCAACGCGGCAAAGAACGTTGTTTCAACAGAGATCTCAACCGCGGCGCTGGAAGGATATCTCAGTGACCTGAGCAGCCAGTTGAACGGCACGGATGACGCAGCTGAGGATTGACGCCAGTCTTCTTAAGTGTTTTTTATGGTTGTGATAACGTAAAACTCCCGGAGGCAAAAATGCTTCCGGGAGTTTTTGACCTTTAGAATCAATGCGGATCACGCCGCCATCCGGCGCAAACCGCAGGAAATGTCTCGTGTTATGATTCCTCAACCTTAACGACATTGTTCGCCTGCATGCCCTTCGGTCCTTCAACCAGATCGAATGTGACAGCCTGCCCGTCAGAGAGCGTCTTGTAGCCCTCGCCCTGGATGGCGCTGAAGTGAACAAATGCGTCGTTTCCGTCCTCGTCTGTAATAAATCCAAATCCTTTCTCCGGATTGAACCACTTAACAGTTCCCTTTTTCATGGTACGTACCTCCTGTTATTAAAATAACTTTACCTAGTATAGTAGGTTGTCCAAAGGATGTCAAATTTATGTTGCATACTCTTTAACTGTATCAAATCGATCGATTTTGTATCACTATGATAATTGTTTTGCGTTTCATGGCGCTGACGGCTATAATAAATGTGTATTGTGTGGTTTTTAATTATAGTAAACGCAATTAGTGTTTGCGTTTCCTATAAACGCTCCGCAGGGATGCGCACGGATTTGCAGCGGATTCTTGGTAAAAAGAGGCGGGAGAAAGTATGTCACAGGCAATTTTGATTAAAAACGGACGGATTGTTGATCCGGATACAAGGTGGGACGGCAAGGGGGATCTTCTGCTGAAGGACGGCGTGATTGAGGCGCGCGCAGAGTGCCTGGCCGAAGAGACTGCCGGCGGTGACTGCCGGGTAATTGACGCGTCGGGATGCTATGTCATGCCTGGCCTGATTGACCTGCATGTACATCTGCGGGATCCGGGTCTGACGCAGAAAGAGGATATCATGAGCGGCGCGCGCGCAGCCGCAAAAGGCGGCTTTACGACGATTGTCGCGATGCCAAATACGAAGCCGGTAATTGACAGTCCGGACCGCTATGATTACGTCAGGAATAAGGCGCATATGGCGCCGGTGCATGTGCTGCAGGCGGGCGCGGTCACGAAAGGGCAGCGGGGGGAAGAACTCGCTGATATCGCGGGTATGGCTGCCCACGGGAGCCCCGCAATCAGCGAGGACGGCAAGTCGGTCATGGACGCGCGGCTCTGCCGGGAAGCTCTGCTTGCCGCGGCGGCGGCGGGAATTCCGTTTCTGGATCACTGCGAGGACGCGAATCTTGTCAGTGGGGGCTGCGTTAACGAAGATGATTTCTCGCGGAAAGAAGGCCTGCCCGGTATCGGAAATGAGGTGGAGGATGTCATCATCGCCCGCGACATTTTGCTTGCGAAAGCGGCAGGCGCGCACCTGCATCTGTGCCATTGCTCCACAAAGGGCAGCTACCTGATATTGAAATACGCAAAAGAACAGGGCCTCGACGTCTCTGGCGAGGTATGCCCGCACCACTTTACGCTTTGCAGTGAGGACCGCGTGCCGGGAGATACGAATTACAAAATGAATCCGCCTGTGCGGACCCGGGAAGACCGCGCGATGCTGATCCGCGGGCTGCGGGAGAATGTATTTGACGTGATCGCGACGGATCACGCGCCGCACACAAAGGGGGATAAAAGCGGCTCAATGCAGCAGGCCGCGTTCGGTATTGTCGGACTGGAAACGGCAGTGGCGCTGACCATATCAGAGCTGGTCGCGCGGGGGCTGCTGACGCCGATGCAGATGGCTGAAAAGATGAGTGGGAATCCCGCACGGATCCTGCATCTGGAAAACCGCGGTTCCCTTGCTCCGGGCAAGGAGGCGGACGTCGTGATCATTGACCCGGCTGCGGAATACATAATAGATCCCGCAACGTTTCTGTCAAAGGGGAAAAACACACCCTTTGGCGGCCGGAAGGTGAGAGGTGAGGTGCGCTGGACGATCTGCGGCGGAAAAATCGTTTACGAGGCCGGCGGAAAGAACTCGAGAAAATGATTTGACAGCAGTTTCAAAGGAGCAGAATAAACAGAGGCTGGCGTCTCAGAAACAAGTTCTCGGAACATCAGAAAAAACGGAGGCGATCGCCTCGGCAGCAGCTTTCAAAGCGGCAGGAAGGAGACAGACATGATCAATCAGCTGATTGAAAAAATCCGCAGAACACAGGCGCCAATTGTAGTCGGGCTCGACCCGCAGCTGGGGTTCATCCCGGACGCAGTCAAAAAGCGCGCGTTTGCGGAAAATGGCGAGACACTGGAGGGCGCGGCGGCGGCAATCCTGGAGTTTAATACGGCAATTGTAGAAGCGGTCGCGGATCTCGTCCCGGCCGTCAAGCCGCAGATTGCCATGTACGAGCAGTACGGCATCCCGGGGCTGATTGCCTACGAGAAGACCGTATCGCTCTGTCAGGAAAAAGGGCTTGTGGTCATCGGTGATGTCAAGCGGGGGGATATTGGTTCCACCTCGCAGGCCTACGCGGCGGCGCACATCGGGACGGTTCAGGTCGGAGAAAAGTCGTTTGCGCCGTTCCACGAGGACTTCTGCACGGTTAATCCCTACCTTGGGTCTGACGGGATCGATCCTTTTATAAAGGTCTGCAGAGAAGAAAAGAAGGGGATTTTTGTCCTCGTTAAGACCTCCAACCCTTCCAGCGGAGAGTTTCAGGACCGGCTGATTGACGGCCGTCCGCTGTATGAGCTGGTCGGAGAAAAGGTCGCCGCGTGGGGCGCGGAGGCGATGGGAGATGAATACAGCTATGTCGGCGCTGTGGTGGGCGCGACATATCCGGAGATGGGCAAAACGCTGCGGAAGCTGATGCCAAAGAGCTTTATCCTGGTTCCGGGCTACGGGGCACAGGGTGGAAAAGGCAAGGATCTGGCACCGTTTTTCAATGAAGACGGTCTGGGCGCGATCGTAAATTCCTCCCGCGGCATCATCGCGGCGTACAGGCAGGAGGCATACGCCTCCTTTGGAGAAGACGGTTACGCAGACGCCGCGCGCCAGGCAGTGCTGGATATGAAGCAGGATATTGCGGAGGCGCTGGCATAGCGCGCTGGCATAGCAGATTTCAATGGAGAAGCAAACGTATGAAAGCAATGGAAATATGCAGAATCACAGGCCAGCGGGAGATCAGCCAGGGAATTTTTGACCTGCGCCTGGAGGCGCCCGGAATTGCGGCGGCGTCACGCCCGGGGCAATTTGTTAATGTGTACACAAATGATCCGTCCCGCCTGCTGCCGCGGCCCGTCAGCATTTGCGGGATTGGCGGCGGTGAGCTGCGGCTCGTGTACCGCGTATCCGGCGCGCGCACGGGGACAGAGCAGTTTTCAAGGCTGCAGGAAGGAGACTGCCTGAAGCTCATGGGGCCGCTTGGAAACGGCTTCCCGATGGAGGAGGCCGCCGGAAAGCGCGTATTTCTGGTCGGAGGCGGGATCGGCGTACCGCCGATGCTGGAGACGGCCAGGCAGCTCGCCGGCAGCGGGACGATTCCGGAAATGATTCTCGGATACCGCAGCGATTGTTTTCTGGCGGATGAATTTGCCGGATACGGGCCGGTACATATTGCGACGGAAGACGGGAGCAATGGAGTCAGGGGCACTGTTCTGGATGTGATTTTACAGAAACAGCTGAAGCCGGAGCTGATTTTCGCCTGCGGTCCACGGCCAATGCTCCGCGCACTGAAATCCTATGCAGGCGCGCGCGAAATCCCCTGCTGGGTTTCCATGGAGGAGCGGATGGCGTGCGGCGTCGGCGCGTGCCTTGCCTGCGTCTGTGAGACGCACGAAAAAGACGCCCACAGCCATGTCAGAAATACGCGTGTCTGCAAGGATGGGCCGGTTTTCCGGTCGACAGAGGTGGTTTTATGAACATGAAGGTATCGATCGCGGGCGTGACGCTAAAAAACCCTGTTATGACCGCGTCCGGGACATTTGGATCCGGTGAGGAATACAGTGAATTTGTCGATCTGTCAAAGCTGGGAGCTGTCGTGACAAAAGGCGTCGCGCCGACGGCCTGGCAGGGAAACCCGACGCCGCGTGTCACGGAAGTGTACGGCGGAATGCTGAACGCAATTGGTCTGCAGAATCCGGGAATCGAAGTGTTCTGCAAGCGAGACATTCCGTTTCTGAGGCAGTTTGACACGCGGATTATCGTAAATGTTTGCGGCCACACACAGGAAGAGTACTGTGCCGTCGTAGACCGTCTGGCAGAGGAGCCGGTTGACCTTCTGGAGATCAATATTTCCTGCCCCAACGTTAAAGAAGGCGGGATTGCGTTTGGACAGGATCCAAGGGGAATCGAGGCCATTACCGCGGAGATCAAAAAACACGCGCGCCAGCCGGTCATCATGAAGCTGAGCCCGAACGTGACCAGCATCCGCGACTGCGCGCTGGCCGCGGAGGCAGGCGGCGCAGATGCCGTATCGCTGATCAATACGCTCACAGGTATGAAGATCGACGTCCACCGCCGCGCGTTTGTTCTCGCAAACAGAACCGGAGGCCTTTCCGGACCGGCGATCCGGCCGGTTGCCGTGCGTATGGTCTATGAGGCGGCACACGCCGTCAAAATTCCTGTCATCGGCATGGGCGGAATCACATGCGCGGACGACGCGCTGGAATTTATTCTTGCCGGGGCGACGGCTGTTTCCGTCGGGACAGCGAATTTTATCAACCCCGCGGTAACACAGGAGATCATAGCCGGACTGGAGCAATACATGCGCGAGGAACAGATCGAAGACATCCGTGATCTGGTCGGCGCTGTGGAATGAAGAAAGACGAGGAAACATATGAATCAGTATCAACAGGAATTTATCAACTTTATGCTGGACAGCCAGGTTCTGAGATTCGGATCATTTACGCTGAAGAGCGGGCGCCAGTCGCCGTTTTTCATGAATGCGGGACTGTATGTGACCGGCGGACAGCTCTCGAAGCTCGGGGAGTACTATGCCCGCGCGATTCACGATCACTACGGGCTGGAATTTGACGTGCTGTTCGGACCGGCTTACAAGGGCATCCCGCTCGCGGTAGCCACGGTGACGGCCATCCATCAGCTGTACGGCGTCGACATACGATACAGCGCGAACCGCAAAGAGGCAAAGGACCACGGGGATGCCGGCATCCTGCTGGGCAGTCCGATTCATGACGGCGACAGAATCGTCATCATCGAGGATGTGACGACCTCCGGCAAGTCCA
>JAFVEX010000109.1 GCA_017475785.1 Eubacterium sp.
GATCAGCACACCGTGGATCGAGATGCTCGGCGCAAGCTGGACATTCAGCCATCGTGTGATCTCCGCCGTGAACGGCGAAGTCTGCCGGTCTGTCACAAACGTGGGCACTTCGTATTTTCTGGCGAGTTCCAGCAGTTCCTCTCCCGGATCAGTCTGCGTCGTAAAGACAACACAGGGTACGTCTTTTGAGATAAATGCCTCATACGCCGCGACGCGCTCCTCCACCGTCTTCTGCATCAGGTAGGTATACTCAACATATCCGATGATCTGCACGCGGCGGTTCATAAAGTGCTCGAAATAGCCGGTGAGCTGAAGTGCCGGCCGGTTGATTTCCGGAATGGTGATCGATCGCCCCTCCAGGTCGATTTCCGGGGTGACATATTTGAGCTTCATCTGCTCCATCAGATTGGTCAGTGTGACGATTTTTTCTTTCATAGAATCCCTTCCCCCTTTGTCTCATACATCATATGATTATCCCGCCGGACATCCGGTGGTGCCCCGCGATTTGGACTCTCGTCCGGCGCCGCCCTGCTATTCGGATACCCATCCGGCGCCGCTCCGCTATTCGGATTCCTGCAGAACTTCTCCGTCCGGATGGAAAAACGCGTAGACACTTTCTGCGGCCTTCCCGTTCATCGACGGCAGCTGCCTGAGCGTCTCCACATCAGCAGCCCGGATCTCCTCAATCCCCTGAAAATGCTTCATCAGTTCCCGCCTTCTGGACGGACCGATGTTCGGGATGTCATCCAGCACCGAGTGAACCTGCTCCTTGCTGCGCAGCATTCTGTGATACTCGATCGCAAACCGGTGCGCCTCATCCTGAATCCGCGTGATCAGATGAAAGCCCGGCGAAGCCGTGTCAATCGGAATTTCTTTATTTTCATAATACAGTCCCCGCGTCCTGTGGCGGTCATCCTTAACCATGCCGCAGACCGGTATGTCCAGACCGAGCTTGCCAAGCACCTCCAGCGCGATGTTGACCTGCCCCTTTCCCCCGTCCATCATAATCAGATCGGGCAGGCGGTCAAATCCGTTTTCCGCGCGGATTCCCCGCTCAAAGCGCCGGGTGAGCACTTCCTCCATGCTCGCGTAATCGTTCGGACCCTCGACGGATTTGATTCGGAATTTTCTGTAATCCGTCTTCTTCGGCCGTCCCTTTTCGTAGACCACCATCGATCCGACGGTCTGGTATCCGCTGATGTTTGAAATGTCGTACGCCTCGATCCGCTCCGGCGGCTCCATCTCCAACCAGGATCCGACCTCCTTAACCGCGCCGATCGTCCGTCCGATCTCGCGCTTGATGCGCTCGCGGTCCTGCTTCAGCAGGATTTCCGCGTTCCGCCCTGCCAGCTCCACCAGCTTTTCCTTCGTCCCCTTCTGCGGCGTGCGCACATAGACGCGCTTTCCGCGCTTTTCCGTGAGCCACGCCTCGATGACGTCCGCCTCCTCAATCTGATCGGAGAGCATCAGCTCCCGGGGAACAAACGGCGTGCCTGCGTAATACTGCTTCAGAAAGCTCTGCAGAACCGCGCCGCGCTCCTCTCCGGCCGCTGCCTTCAGGTAAAAATGATCTCTGCCGATCAGTTTTCCGTCGCGAACGAAAAATACCTGCGCGATCGCGTCTTCGCCGTCCATCGCCAGCGCGATCACGTCCTGATCGTCGCCGCTGCTGTTGGTCATCTTCTGATGCTCCATCACCTTGCGGACACTGGCGATCAGATCGCGGTATCCGGCGGCCTTCTCGAAATTCAGTTCCTCTGCGGCCTGCTGCATCTGCTCCGTCAGCTGCCGGATCTCATCTCCCGGCTTTCCGTTAAGAAAGGCAATTGCCTGCTGCAGGGATGTATTGTAATCCTCCTCCGAGATCCAGCCCTGGCAGGGCGCCTTGCACTGATGAATGTGGTAATACAGGCAGGGGCGCTCCTTTCCGGTATCCTTCGGAAGATTTCTGCTGCAGGAGCGCAGATGATACAGCTTCCGGACCAGGTCGATGGTCTCCTTCACTGCCCCGGCATTCGGATACGGTCCGAAATACCGCGCCCGGTCCTTCCTCATGTGATGGGCATAGAGAACGCGCGGAAAGGCGTCCTCCACGGTCACCTTGATAAACGGATAGGCCTTGTCGTCCATCAGCATCGTGTTGTACTTCGGACGGTACTCCTTGATCAGATTGCACTCCAGCACGAGCGCCTCGACCTCCGAGTCCGTGACGATGTACTCAAACCTGGCGACCTGCGGCACCATGCTGTAAATCTTCAGGCGTTTTTTCCGGCTGCTCTGAAAGTACTGGCGCACGCGGTTTCTGAGGCTGACGGCCTTGCCGACGTCCATCACGACGTCCTTCGCGTCGTACCTCAGATAGACGCCGGGCTTTGCGGGCAGCTTTTTAAGCTCCTCCTCAATATTAAAC
>JAFVEX010000110.1 GCA_017475785.1 Eubacterium sp.
AATGAAAAAAGGGCGCAGGAATATGAGGCGCGGATGATCCAGAATGCAAAGGACATTCTTGAGCGTGCCGCAGAGAAGGAAGCAGCAGGAGCATGAAATGCAGATTGCTGCATGAGACAAGAGGCAGGATGCGCGTCCGTGCAATCCGTTATCGCATGACAGTTGAGCAGGCGGACCGGCTGGAATTTTATCTGAAACAGCTGACGTTTGTCGAAAAGGCTTCTGTGAATGAGCGTTCAATGGACGCCGTTATTTACTATCAGGCCGGCGCGCGGGAGGATGTAATCCGCGCGCTTTCTGAATATGACGAGAAGGACACGGAGGTTGCCGTTCCAGAACACACCGGGCGTGAGCTGCGGCGTGATTTCGAGAGCGGCCTCTTTTTTACGGTTGCGCGCCGCTGCGTCACCAGGTTTTTGCTGCCTGCGCCCCTCAGTATTGCCTATAACGTGATTCGGTCGGTTCCTTTCATTATTAAGGGAATCCGGTCGCTGATCAAAGGCAGAATTGATGTGGCAGTTCTGGATGCAACGGCGATTTCTGTATCAATGATAACCGGTGACTACACGACTGCTGGAAGCATTATGTTCCTGCTGGATATCGGACAGCAGCTGGAAAACTGGACGTACCGGAAATCAGTCGATGATCTCGCGCAGCGCATGATGCTCAATGTAGACCAGGTCTGGATTCGGACAGAAGGAAACGAGGTGCTGGTTCCTGTAAATCAGGTGCAGCCCGGTGATCTGATCGTTGTGCGCACCGGCAATTTGATCCCGTTGGACGGGATCGTTACCAGCGGTGACGCCAGCATCAACCAGGCATCCATGACCGGCGAATCGATCCCTGTGCACAAGACAGTCGGCGGCTATGTATACGCCGGTACGGTCGTGGAAGAGGGAGAACTGGAAGTTTCTGTAAAACAGGCGATGGGCTTTGGCAAATATGACCGCATCGTCAGCATGATAGAAGATTCAGAACGGCTGAAGTCCGCGACGGAGAGCAGAGCGGCACATCTGGCTGACAGGCTTGTCCCCTGGTCCCTCGGAGCGACTCTCATTGCGGGGCTGGTGACAGGAAGCATGACAAAGGCGCTGTCCATTCTGATGGTAGATTATTCCTGCGCGCTGAAGCTGGCCATGCCGATTTCGGTTCTCTCAGCAATGCGAGAGTGCAGTGATCACCATATCAATGTAAAAGGCGGAAAATTCCTGGAGGCTGTCTCAGACGCAAACACGCTGGTTTTTGATAAAACCGGAACACTGACGCATGCTTCCCCGCATGTCAGGGAAATTGTAGTATTTGAGGACAGAGATCCGGACGAGATGCTTCGCCTCGCGGCCTGCCTGGAGGAACACTTCCCGCATTCGATCGCAAAAGCAGTTGTAGAAGAAGCAAAGCGGAAGAGCCTGCGCCATGAAGAGCGGCACACGAAAGTCGAATATGTGGTCGCCCACGGTATTGTCAGCGCGATAGACGGCGCGCGTGTTCTGATCGGAAGTCAGCACTTTGTCTTTGAGGATGAACAGTGTGTGATTCCCGAAGATGAGCAGATGAAATATGAAGCGCTCCCGGCGGACTGCTCCCTTTTGTATCTGGCTATTGACGGCAGACTGGCAGCAGTGCTCTGCATTGAAGATCCGATCCGGAGAGAAGCGGCTGAGGTGATAGACGCGCTGCATGACTGCGGCATCGACCGGATCGTAATGATGACCGGTGACAGTGAGAGAACGGCGGCAGCAGTCGCGGAAAAAATCAAAATCGACGCGTTTTACGCGGAAGTCCTGCCGGAAGACAAGGCTGCGTTTATCCGCGCGGAGCATGACGCCGGCAGAAAGGTGATCATGGTAGGAGACGGAATCAATGATTCCGTAGCGCTCTCAGAAGCAGATGCCGGAATTGCCATTTCCGACGGGGCGGCGCTCGCAAGAGAGATTGCAGATATCACGATATCTGCCGACAGTCTGCAGGAGCTCGTGACACTTCGCAGAATCGGCAATGCCCTGACAGCCCGGAATCATATGAATTACAGGAAAATCATGGGCTTCAACACAGTGCTGATCGTACTGGGACTGGCAGGCTTTCTGCCCGCGGCAACCTCGGCACTGCTTCACAACGCCTCTACGCTGGTGTTCAGCCTGCAGAGCATGCAGGATCTTCTGTAATACTGCAAGGTTTGTTCAGGTACGCTGAAAACCCAAAGATCCCTCGACATGAGAAAGTGAAACACACAGCGAGCGGACACAAAAATAACATCGAAGCTATGTATGGAAAGCTGACGGAAATATCCGGCAGCTTTTCTGCATTTTTTTAATAAAAAACAACTAAAAGACTACAGGGAAATATCGTTTGTCTATTTGCTATCAGATGTGATACATGATACAATAAACCGAATAGAATTTCTTATTATGCGGGAGCAGTTTTCATGCATACAGGAGTGGTTACAGATACAAACAGCGGGATGTCTGTCCGCGAAGGCCAGGAGCGCGGAATCTATGTGCTGGCGATGCCGGTTATTGTCGATGGTAAAGTGTATCACGAAGGACAGGATGTCTCATTTCAGGAATTGTTTCAGGCAATGGAAGCGGAAAAGCAGGTCTCAACATCTTCCCCTTCTCCACTTGAACTGCAGGAGGTCTGGGACAGGGCATTTGCCGACGGCTGCGACGAGCTGGTTTATATTCCGATGTCCAGCGGACTGAGCAGCTCGTGTGAGCAGGCGAAGCTGCTCGCAGAGCAATATGACGGCAGAGTGTATGTGGCAGACAACCACAGGATTTCTCTGACCCAGTATGAGTCGGTGCTTGACGCAAAGGCCATGGCAGATAACGGGAAATCTGCCGCAGAGATCAAGGAACGGCTCGAAGACAATACATATGGAGCTACGATCTACCTGACAGTGGATTCGCTGGATTACCTGCGGAAGAGCGGACGCATCACGGCAGCCGCTCATGCCCTGGCGGCGCTGCTGAAAATCAGGCCGATCCTGACCATTCAGGGAGAGAAGATAGACGCGTTTGCGAAAGCGCGCGGAATCCGCTCGGCCATGCGGAAAATGATCGAGGCAACGGCGCAGGATCTCAGAGAAAAATTTCAGGAAATACCCAAAAAAAAGATTTTGATCGGCGCGGCCGGAACACTCGTGCGCCAGGAGGACATCGATCAGTGGAGCGAGCGAGTCAGAGCAGCTTTTCCGGGCTATACGTTTTTGTATCATCCGCTATCCTGCAGTGTGGCCTGTCACACCGGCCCGGGTGCCGTCGGAACCGGCTTTGTCATTATGGACAGGGTGGCCGCTGACTGATCTGCACGGGTTCATCTCGGCGGCCGGCGCAGGCATTTTGTTCTGGCTTTATATCCTTTGGCAAACGTTTACAACTGGTAATTCATTTCATCCGCGAGTAATCTGATTCTTCGCGAAAAAAGTATGAGGGAGACAGGGAGGTAGTTGATTTATGGAAAAACAGGAAAGAGGTTCATTCGGCGGTCAGCTTGGATTTGTTCTCGCAGCGGCCGGAAGCGCGGTCGGCCTGGGTAATATCTGGAGATTTCCTTATCTGGCGGCGCGAGATGGAGGAGGCCTTTTTCTCGTTGTATATCTGGTGCTGGCACTTACATTCGGATTTACGCTGCTGACGACAGAGGTTGTATTCGGAAGAAAAACAAAACAGAGTCCTCTGACAGCGTATCGCAGGCTCAATGAGCGCTGTGGCTGGATCGGGATTGTTGCCTGTATCGTTCCTTTTATGATTATGCCGTACTACTGCGCAATCGGCGGCTGGGTGTTGAAATATTTTGTCGCTTTCCTGACAGGACACGGTGCAGAAGCAGCAGAGGACACATAC
>JAFVEX010000111.1 GCA_017475785.1 Eubacterium sp.
TAACTTTATTTGCTATACTTCCTATAAACAATCGTTTTAGGAGGTTTTCATCATGGCAATCGGTGAGAGGATCAATTTCTTCCGCAAAAGAAATAACCTGACAATGAACTATCTCGGACAGCTTCTCGGCTTTCCTGCCAAAGGAGCGGATGTCCGCATCATTCAATATGTAAACAACTCCCGCAAGCCAAAAGCCGACCTTACGGCAAAGATGGCAGAAATTTTCGGCGTAAGCCCGCAGGCACTGACTGTTCCGGATATCGATACGGAAGTCGGCCTCATGCATACTTTCTTTGCTCTGGAGGATGTCTATGGCCTGTCCGTTGATCGGATCGATGATACTGTCTGCCTGCATCTTGATAAAAATGTCTCCCAACCCGGTGGTACGCTCTGGACATTTCTTGACGACTGGTATGCTATGAAGGACAAGCTGGCACACGGCCGCATCACGAAAGAGGAGTACGACGAATGGCGTTACAACTTCTCTCTGAAGGCCTCCTCTGTCATTCATGCATCTGTCCCTTCACAGGAACTATCCGATATGTTGGTCGAGGCGATGAGGAAAGAAGACTGAGCAACATTTCTTTACGACAAAAAGCAGGGCCTATCCGAACATGGTTTTGTTCAGATAGACCCTGCTTCTTTTTGCTAATCTTTGCCCTACGTGCTAACCGCACGTATCGCTTCAGAATAATCGCAGAATATCAAATGTTATCATTTTGTTATCAAATCGGCTCCGGAGAGCCTGCAAACCCTTTGTTTAAGCCACTTTTCGCGAATCGTTATTTATTCGAGTTCTATTGTCCCTGGCGGCTTGCTTGTAATATCGTAGAGCACGCGATTGACACCTTTGACCTCGTTGATGATTCGTGTCATACAGCGCTGCAGCAATTCGAACGGAATTTCTGAAGCGTCTGCCGTCATAAAGTCACTTGTATTGACAGCGCGCAGGACGACCGCGTAATCGTAGGTTCGGAAGTCTCCCATAACGCCGACGGACCGCATGTTGGAGAGTGCCGCGAAGTACTGTCCGATTGCGGCGGCGCAGCCGGCACGCTCTAGTTCTTCCCGGTAGATGGCATCTGCTTCCTGCACAATTCGTACTTTTTCAGGCGTGACTTCTCCTACGATCCGCACGCCGAGGCCAGGTCCCGGGAAGGGCTGCCTGCTGACAAGTGATTCGGGGATGCCGAGCTCACGTCCTGCCTGCCGGACTTCATCTTTAAAGAGCATGCGCAGCGGCTCTATGATCTCCCGGAAATCAACGTGATCCGGAAGCCCGCCGACATTGTGATGCGACTTGATCGTTGCGGATTTTCCAAGTCCGGACTCAATCACATCCGGATAGATCGTCCCCTGGCCGAGATAGTCGACCGCGCCGATTTTTTTTGCCTCGCGCTCGAAGACACGTATGAACTGTTCACCTATGATTTTCCGCTTCTGTTCTGGGTCGGTGACACCTTTTAGTTTCTCATAAAATTCTTCCGCGGCATTTACGCGGACGAAGTTTAATTCATAGTTTCCTCCTGCCCCGAAGACAGCTTCTACCTGATCGCCCTCGTCCTTTCGAAGAAGTCCGTGATCGACAAACACACAGGTAAGCTGCTTTCCTACAGCTTTCGAGAGCATGACTGCCGCCACAGAAGAATCAACGCCGCCGGACAGCGCGCAGAGCACCTTCCCGTCTCCGATTGTATTCCGGAGTTCGGCGATCTTTTCCTCGACAAAGGAACCCATTTTCCAGCTGCCTCTGCAGCCGCAGATATCATGCACAAAATGCGCGAGCATCATTACGCCGGCACGGGTGTGATTGACTTCCGGATGAAACTGCACCGCAAAAAATTTCCGGTTCGTATCCTGCATCGCAGCAACCGGGCAGTGATCTGTGCTTGCCGTAATTTCAAAGCCTTCCGGCACCTGCGCTATGTAATCGGTGTGGCTCATCCAGCAGATTGTTCCGGCAGATGTCCCGTCTTCCGCAGATTTGCTTCTGTTTTCCGTCTGGATCCCGCGAAACAGCGGCGTCCCGGTATTAACGCGCACAAGCGTCTCCCCATACTCGCTGACCGGCGCCGTCGCGACCCAGCCGCCCAGCATGTGTGCCATCAGCTGCGCGCCGTAACAGATTCCGAGAATCGGTATGCCAAGCTGGAATATTTCCGGATCACAAAGAACTGCTTCTTCGCCAAACACACTGTTTGGACCCCCGGTAAAGATAATCCCCGCGGGATTCATCTCCCGTATTTTCTGAACCGCAAGTGTGTGTGGATGCACCTCGGCGTATACATTGCACTCACGGACACGTCTTGCGATCAGCTGATTGTACTGTCCTCCGAAATCGAGAACGATAATGGATTCCTGCTGCACTTATTATTCCCTCCGGAATTTCATGATTTAAGAACGCTCCGGCCATTGAACCGGAGCGCTTTCTGTATCCATATTACTGAATCCGAATACCGAAATCAAGCAGATCCTGCCTGTCATTTCATATTCGAATAGCTGTATATCACATAGATATCAGATGATACCCAGTGACATCAGAAGCAGGATTACCAGAAGTACCGGAGCAATAAATTTTATCATGGCAACATACAGACTTCGTCTGCCAAAGGTCTCCCCGTTCTTCGTGGCTTCTGCAATAATTGTCCCGGGCTTCAGCACCCATCCCGCAAGGATGCAGGTTCCGATCGCGACCACCGGCATAAATACATTGTTGCTGATGTAATCAAGGATATCCAGAATCTGCGCGGTCGCTCCGTTCGGAAGTGTTTTTTCAAAATAAAGCACATTATAGCCAAGGCATACAATAATGCCGATGACCGCTGCCGCAGACGACTCAAGGATCGTACTTTTGCTTCTTGTCATGCTAAAACGGTCCATCAGGCTGGATACGACGGCCTCAAGGATCGACATTGCGCTGGTGATTGCCGCAAAAAGAACCATAGCGAAGAAAATCGTGCCGATCACATTGCCGGCTCTGCCCATCGCCGCGAAAATCTTCGGCAGGGACACGAACATCAGAGAGGGTCCGGCAGACATGCCCTCCGCTCCCATAAACACGATCACAGCCGGAATGATCATGACGCCGGCCAGAAAGGCGACAGCCGTATCGAAAATTTCGATCTGATTGATGGATTTTACCAGATTGGTATCATCCTTCAGGTAGGAGCCATACGCGATCATGATTCCCATGGCGACACTCAGGCTGTAGAACAGCTGGCCAAGCGCGTCCATCACCACATAAAAGAACTGTTTAACACCGATTCCTTCCAGATTCGGAATCAGATACACCTTCAAACCCTGCAGTCCGCTTACGGTGACTCCTTTTTCATTTGTGTGTGTAATCGTAAGGGAGAAAATCGCGATTCCGATTACCATGACAATCAGAATCGGCATGATGATCTTTGAGTATTTTTCGATGCCGCTCTCCACGCCGCGATATATAATAAATGCGCAAATTGCCAGGAAGATCAGCATGTATACGACCGGCTGTACCTGTCCTGTAATAAAA
>JAFVEX010000112.1 GCA_017475785.1 Eubacterium sp.
AAATACCGGGCGCGCGTGACGTTTGACCATCAGGGGCAGATATCCGACGCGAAGAGTGTGCTGAGTGTGCTCGCGGCAGGTGTAAAGGGCGGCGACAGCATCACGCTCTACTGTGAGGGACCTGATGAAGAAGCGGCAATGGAGGCTGTTACCGCAATGTTTCTGGAGCGCCTTTCCGGTGTAATTGTTGAAGAACTGTAGAACAGTACAGATGGAACAGAAGAAAATGAGCAAGAATTCTCTGAAAAGAAAAAAGCGGATCAGAAAAAAAAGAATCATCCTGGTTATCGAAGTGATTATCCTTTTGCTGCTGGCGGCGGTTGCGCTTGCCAGCGGATGGCTGAAGAATAAGCTGGGTCTGATTCATTATGAGGAAACGGATGACGGACGCCTTGTGACCGCGACCGAGGCAAACGGCGGCATTTCTGTCGACGACGCGGATCTGGAAGGAAAGGATATGTTCGCGCTGGTTGGAATCGACACCCGTGAGGACGCGGGCGGCAACAACAGCGACACGATGATCATTGCGTCGATCGACCATGACAAAAAGACGATCAGGCTGGTATCGCTGTACCGCGACACCTATCTGAATATTGGCGAGGACAACTACTATAAGTGCAACGCCGCGTACGCAAAGGGCGGCCCGATTCAGATGCTCACGATGATGAATACGAATCTGGATCTGGATCTTACGGAATATGTATCTGTGCACTTTGAGGCAGTGGTTGACGTCATCGATCTTCTGGGAGGACTGGATATACCGCTTTCCAGAGAGGAAATGGATCTGGTGAATGGCCTGAACGCGGAGACTTCCCGCGTGACGGGACATGAATTCAGGGAGATCACCCTTCCGCTGGACATGCCGGAGGACGCCTACTGGGAGCGTCATCTGGATGGATCGCAGGCACTTTCCTACGCCCGGATCCGCTACACGGCCGGAAATGATTTCCGCCGCACCGCGCGCCAGAGACTGCTGCTCTCCATGATGATGGAAAAGGCGAAGCAGGCGGATCTCGCGACACAGAATGAGATTCTGGACAAAGTGCTTCCGCAGGTGGAGACGAACGTAGAGCCCTCCAAGCTGCTGACACTTGTGCGTCCGCTGCTTTCCTATGATATAGAGGAATCCGTCGGATTCCCGTTCGACCACTTTGAAGACAGGGGCGAGCTGACCGGACTGGACTGCGTCCTTCCTGCGACACTTGAATCGAATGTCCGCAAGCTTCATACATTCCTGTTCGGCAGTGAGAACTATCAGCCATCTGGTACGCTGCAGTCGTACAGCAATCATATTATAGAAGAAACAGGTATCACGGAGGAAGACGCGCCCGAGGAGTCAGAAGACGGCTCCATTCCATGGCTGGAAGGGGAAGAAGACGGAGAAGCGGATACTTCCGGAACTTCAGAGACAGACGCCGGTGAGGACGCCGGCTGAGGGGGAAAACAACCAGATCGACTGGCATCAGGAATAAACAGTTTTGAAGGCTGTAAAATTGAGAAGTGTGATCAGGAGGAAGCGCCGGCTGTGCCGGTGCTTCCTTAATTTGTTCTGAAAAATACAAAAAATACGAAAAAAGAACACATTCTCAACACATTTGATTTTTAAGATTGATTGTATCAAATGATTCAGACAGAGATGCTTTGGCATTCTGTAAGGAGTCGCTGGTCAGCTGGTGATTTCTTTCAAAATAAGAGGAGCAGAAAGGTGGTAGCTTTATGGATAACAACGACTGGAGAAATGAACAGGATCAGAACAGTTTTATAAATCAGAGCCGGACAGGTGAAGAGCCGTATCCGCAGGATGCAGGTTTTGAAGGCACGGATGTTCAGAAAACGGCAGAAGCGGCTGCGCAGGCACCTGGGCAGATTTCAGAGGCCGCGGAGGCTGCACAGGAATTCGGCCAGACAGCAGATGCACAGAGTTCAGCACAGGCATTCGGCCAGGCAGCCGGCGCGCATAGCTCAGTACAGGCATTCGGCCAGGCAGCAGATGCACAGAGTTCAGCACAGGGATTCGGCCAGGCAGCCGGCGCGCATAGCTCAGCACAGGCATTCGGCCAGGCAGCAGATGCACAGGAGCTGGTACAGCCTTCAGAATCCGGACAGACCGGCGTGCGCGGAGCAGATGCAGGTGTGTCAGAACAGCAGAGTTCTGTCACATACAGCTGGGTAAACCCAAAGCTGCAGACTTCAAGAAATTCCGGACAGTCAGAGAACGGCGGCAGCGATTATCGCTGGACCAGCGCACCTGGCAGCACGCAGGCAGGCCGGGATTATCGTCAGGCGCAGGCCGGGTTCGGACAGAGCGGGCAGGCTTCCGGTCAGCAGTCTGCCGAGGGCGGTTTTCAGCAAAACACACAGGGAAATTTCCGGCAGACCGCGCAGGATGGCTACGGTTATGGAACGCAGCAGACCAAAGCCGGTAAAACGCGCAGAACAGGATCCGGCAGAAACCGCAGGCCTGTGTCCGGCGGCCGGAAATGGGCGCGGCTGGTCGCGATGGCTCTGGTGTTTGGACTGGTAGCGGGAAGCGTCATGTTTGGCGTCAACCGCGCCGGAAATGCAATTTTCGGAAACGGACAGAAGGCAGATGTGACCACTTCACAGTCCTACAAAAAGGTAGCGACGACTGCGACAACCGAAAAATCCGGCGACGATCTGAACACCGCGCTGGATGACTCGACGAAGACTGAGGGTGAGAAAGCATACGCGGGAAGCGTCGCTGAGGTGGCAAACAACGCAATGCCTTCTCTCGTGACAATCTCCACCATGTCCGTTCAGGAGATGCAGAGTTTCTTCGGCGGGACCCAGCAATATGAAGTGGAGGGCGCGGGTACCGGCGTCATTGTCGGACAGAATGATTCAGAATTACTGATCGCGACCAATAATCATGTCGTGGAGGGCGCGACGGAAGTGACCGTCGGGTTTGTAGATGAACAGGTTGTTGAGGCGTTTATCAAAGGAACAGACCCAAACAACGACCTGGCTGTCGTCGGCGTCAAGCTTTCCGATATTCCAGAAGAAACCATGAACGCGATCAAGATTATCGTAATCGGAAACTCTGACGACCTTGTACTGGGTGAGCAGGTCGTGGCGATCGGCAACGCGCTCGGCTACGGGCAGTCGGTCACGAGCGGCTATGTCAGCGCGTTTGACAGATCACTTGAACTCTCAGACGGTACAAGTACTTTTACCTCCAGCGGACTGATCCAGACTGACGCCTCCATCAATTCGGGAAACAGCGGCGGCGCGCTCCTGAACATGCGCGGCGAGCTGGTCGGCATCAACGAGGAAAAAGCATCCGGATCAGGTTCAGGGGCTTCTGTGGACAACGTCGGATACTCGATTCCGATCTCAAAGGCAGAACCGATTCTCGAGGAACTGATGAACCTCGAGACCAAAGAAAAGGTCGCGGATGATGAAAAGGGCTATCTTGGAATCCGCTGCGCAGATGTCAATGAAGAGACGTCCATGCGCTACAACATCCCGGTTGGCGTATATGTCCGGGAAATTGCCAGTGACAGTCCGGCCGGAGACGCAGGCCTTGTCGTCGGTGACGTCATCACAAAAATCGACGGAAGAACCGTGTCTGCATACTCAGATCTGGAATTGGCGCTGGACTACTGCAAGGCCGGCGAGACCGTTGAAGTTGTGATCCAGCGTCAGGAAAACGGCACGTACACCGAAAAAACCCTCTCGGTGACACTTGGTGAATCTTCGGTTCTGGAGCGGCTCAGTGATTCAGAAGAGCCGGAGAGGAGCCGCCAGATGGAAGGCTACGGCGACTGAGCGCAATTAAAAATGTAAATACGGAGATAAACACGATCGGGGAGTGTATCGGTTTATATTGCAGGACGACCGGGCGGAGATGTCTGACGAGGCATTTTCACCCGGCCGTACTATTTCTTGTGAAATAAGGAAAAGTAGCATATAATAAAGCATGGTCGGAGAAGTGTCTTCCCGGCCGCGCAGTCTTGAATCAGTCATTTCTTTGAAAAATCACAGACATATATGGAGTGCCCATGTCAGACGAATATATTAATAATGCGACACCAGAGACAGATGAAGGAGAAAACGACAAGGAGAACGAAAAAGACCCGAAGGTATGCTGTATGTGCCGGAGGAGCGAGCGGCGTGCCGGAAAGATGATCGAGATTCCCGGCGGTCTTTTTGTCTGTCCGGACTGTATGCAAAAGAGCTTCAACAGCCTGAAAAACAGCAGCATTGATTTTTCGGATATGCTGAGGAACCTTCCGCCAGGCGTTGGAATGTTCGATCTTTCTTCGCTGAATCTGTTCGACGGCCTGCAGGGAATGCAGGGCAGGAAGCAAAAAACAAAGCGGGAAGAGAAGAAGACCGATGAGGCGCCGCTGACGCTTGATTCCATCATGCCGCCGCACAAAATTAAAGAGGCCCTGGATGAATATGTAATCGGCCAGGAGCAGGCAAAGAAGATCATGTCTGTCGGCGTGTACAATCACTACAAGCGAATTCTTTCGGAGCCGAAAGACGGCGTTGAAATTGCCAAGTCCAATATGCTGATGATCGGCCCGACCGGATCCGGCAAGACGTATCTGGTGCAGACGCTGGCGAGACTGCTCAACGTCCCGCTCGCGATGACCGACGCGACCTCTCTGACCGAGGCCGGGTACATCGGAGACGACATTGAAAGCGTCGTATCAAAACTCCTGATGGCCGCGGACAACGACGTCGCGCGCGCCGAGCACGGCATTATCTTTATCGACGAGATCGATAAAATCGCGAAGAAAAAGAACGTCAGCCAGCGGGATGTCAGCGGAGAGGCAGTTCAGCAGGGGCTTCTGAAGCTGCTGGAAGGCAGCGAAGTGGAGGTTCCGGTCGGCGCGACGAACAAAAACGCGATGGTTCCGCTGGAGATCGTGAACACCAGCAACATCCTGTTTATCTGCGGCGGCGCGTTTCCGGATCTGGAGCCGATCATCCGCCAGCGGCTGAACAAGACTGCGTCGATCGGGTTTCAGGCGGATCTGCGCGATCGCTATGACGAGGATCCCAATCTGCTGCAGCAGGTGACAGTGGAGGATCTTCGAAAGTTCGGAATGATTCCGGAGTTTCTGGGACGTATGCCTGTCGTCTTCGCGCTGCACAGCCTGACGGAAGAAATGCTCGTCTCGGTCTTGAAGGAGCCGCGCAACGCGATACTGAAGCAGTACGAGCGTCTGCTGGAGCTTGACGAGGTAAAGCTGCGTTTTGAGGAGGACGCGCTTCACGCAATCGCGAAGAAGGCGCTGGAGCGGGATACCGGGGCGCGCGCTCTCCGCGCCGTAATCGAGGAATTCATGCTGGATATCATGTATGAGATTCCAAAGGACAGGAATATCGGGGAAGTCGTCATTACGAAGGAATATATCGAGCACACCGGCGGCCCGCGGATCATGCTGCGCAGCGCCGCGGTGCCCCGGATCACGGGATAAAATATCGCGGTTCAAAACAGAGTCGGCTGATGATTCCGCGCAATCCGGGCGGGATCACCAGGAAAGGAGTGTCACATGCTGTATATCGTAATTGTTCTTGCGGTTTTTTCGGCAGATATGATGCTGAAGCGCTATGTCGAGGCGAATCTCAAAGATCATGAGATCAGGGAGTACGCGGATGGCAGAGTCCGTGTGCAGAAGGTGCACAATCCCGGGATGCTGCTGGGCGCTTTTAAAGATAAGCCAAAGCTGATCAGGCGTGTGACCGGCGCGGTTCTGGCGGTCGCGGCCGTGAGACTGGTCACGGCACTGTTCAGCAAGAAGCGCCGCCTCGGAAAAACCGCGCTTGCCTTTGTGGTGGGCGGAGCGCTGTCAAACTGGTTTGATCACTTCCATCAGGGCTATGTGGTGGACTATGTCAATGTGCGGGTGCCCCTGCGTTTCCTGCGCAAGGTCTACTTCAATCTGGCGGATTTCTTCATCGCGCTGGGCGCTGTGCTGGCACTGTTTTCGGACCGGTAAAAGAGATACAGCGTCCATATTTTTCCATTTCGACCAAAGACAGGGAGCGGTTTTTTGTATATTTGTCATATTTACACAATAAACAGTGGAATATAATTGCATTTTTTTACAAACAATTTCAAGCCGTACGGCTTGTAAAAAAAGGCCGGAACAGGTATAATGACACATGAATGGCTTTGGTAACAATTTAACAATATGGTAAGATGGTAGAAAGGTATTTGATTATGGCAAAAATTGATTTGACGAAGTATGGCATTACTGGTACGACTGAGATCGTCTACAACCCGTCCTATGATTTTCTTTATGAAGAAGAGATCAAGCCGGAGCTTGAAGGCTTTGATAAGGGACAGATCAGTGAACTCGGCGCAGTCAATGTCATGACCGGCATTTACACGGGACGTTCTCCTAAGGACAAATATATTGTCATGGATGAGAATTCCAAAGATACCGTATGGTGGACCTCTGAAGAGTATGCGAACGACAACCATCCGATGAGCGAAGAGACCTGGGCGGCGATGAAGAAGATCGCGCAGGAGCAGCTCTCCGGCAAGCGCCTCTTTGTCGTAGATGCGTTCTGCGGCGCAAACAAAGACACCCGCATGGCGATCCGCTTCATCGTGGAAGTTGCCTGGCAGGCGCATTTTGTCAAGAACATGTTCATTGTCCCGACAGAAGAAGAGCTTGAGATCTTTGAGCCGGACTTCGTGGTTTACAATGCGTCCAAGGCGAAAGTTGAGAATTATAAAGACTATGGCCTGAATTCCGAGACAGTTGCTGCTTTCAACATCAGCAGCCGCGAGCAGGTCATTATCAATACATGGTACGGCGGCGAGATGAAGAAGGGCATGTTCTCCATGATGAACTACTATCTGCCGCTGAAGGGCATCGCTTCCATGCACTGCTCCGCGAACACCGATATGGAGGGCAAGAATACAGCCATCTTCTTCGGACTTTCCGGAACAGGCAAGACCACGCTGTCCACAGATCCGAAGCGTCTCCTGATCGGCGATGACGAGCACGGCTGGGATGACAACGGCGTCTTTAACTTTGAGGGCGGCTGCTACGCGAAGGTCATCAACCTCGACGCAGAGGCGGAGCCGGATATCTACAATGCCATCAAGCGCAATGCCCTGCTTGAGAACGTGACAGTTGATGAGGCCGGCAAGATTGACTTCGCCGACAAGTCAGTGACGGAGAACACCCGCGTGTCCTATCCGATCGAGCATATCAACAAC
>JAFVEX010000113.1 GCA_017475785.1 Eubacterium sp.
ATCAGACTGGAGGACATCGATGCTGTCAAGGAAGCGCTCGCAAAAGGCGGGGCAGAACCAGGCGTCTGCGGCCCCAGGGTGCGGACGATCACTGCCTGTCAGGGATCCGAAGTATGTCCGAACGGCTGCATCGAGACGGAAGAACTCGCGCAGGAGCTGCATAACAGGTATTTCGGGAGAGAATTGCCCCATAAGTTTAAATTCGGCATCACAGCCTGTCAGAACAACTGTCTGAAGGCGGAAGAAAATGATCTTGGCATCAAAGGCGGCGTCCAGGTGAAGTGGAAAGAGGAGGCTTGTATCTCCTGCGGCGTCTGCGAGAAGGTGTGCCGCGAGCACGCGGTGCAGATAAAGGACGGCAAAATCGAAGTGCGGCAGGAACTCTGCAATTACTGCGGACGCTGCGCGTTCAGCTGTCCGACGGATACCTATGACACATCGCCGGGATACCTGCTGAGCTTTGGCGGCCTGTTTGGCAACAAAATCAACCGCGGAGAGGTGATCATCCCATTTGTGCAGGACAAGGAGACACTGTTCCGCGTCTGTGACGCCGCCCTGGCATTTTTCGAGGAACACGCAAATCCCGGCGAGCGATTCAAATTTACAATTGACCGCGTCGGGAAGGAAAAACTGGACGAGGTCATCTGGAACGCGTATGAGCAGTGATTGACAGAAATCTGGTTTATGATAAAATACAAGAGGCAGCCCCGGTATTTATGCCGGGGCTGCTTTTACAGAATGCGGCAGAGATGTCAAAAAGGAACCGGATTCTGCCGGAATCCGCGGAGTGCTTTTTATGAGAATCAACAAATATCTTGCTTCCTGCGGCCTCTGCTCCCGCAGGGAGGCAGATCAGATGGTAGCTGACGGACGCGTGACGATCGACGGGGAACCTGCGGAGGCAGGCTCCCAGGTGGAAGAGGGCATGGAGGTGCTGGCGGACGGAAAGCCTGTCAGGGCAAAGCAGGAGAAGACGTATCTGCTTCTATACAAGCCGCGCGGAATTGTCTGTACGGCCAGCAGACAGGAGGCGGATAACATCATTGATTTTCTGCATTATCCAGTGCGCCTGACGTACGCAGGACGCCTGGACAAAGATTCGGAAGGGCTGATGCTGATGACAGATGACGGCGATCTGATCCATGCCGTTATGCGCGCAGGTGACCTGCATGAGAAGGAATACGAGGTGCAGGTCGCGCAGAAAATCAGGAGGCAGGATCTTGTGGAAATGCAGGGCGGCGTATTTCTGGAAGAAATCGGCAGGCAGACCCGTCCCTGCAAAACGAGATACATCGGCCCGCACACCTTCCGCATTACGCTGACAGAGGGGATCAACCGGGAGATCCGCAGAATGTGCAAGGCCTACGGGTACCGTGTCACAAAGCTGGTGCGGATCCGGATAATGAACCTGAAGCTGGGCGGCTTGAAGCCGGGTGAGTCGCGGCTGGCAACAGATACCGAGCGCGAGGAGCTGCTGAGGCTGGCGGGGCGATATCCGGAGAAGTGACATGGCAGTTCAGATGCAGAAGAGTTGCGGCTCAACTGCAGATGTGATGCGTCTCAGCTGTTGAAGAGAAGCGGCTTTGTTGCTGAAGAAATGCCGCTTGGCCACCGAAGAGTTACGGCTTTGCCGCTGAAGAAATGACCGCTCAGCTGCTGAAGGGATATGGCTTGTCTGTATGGCCTGGCTGTAGTCCGAAAACGGGAAAACTGGATTGTTCAGGATATTGCCTGTAAATGCACAGGCATGAAAAGGAATATTTCTCGACATGAATATGACAAATGATCAAAAACTGACCCGCATGCGGGAGCTGGTGCGCGCATTAAGCGATGCCTCCCGCGCCTATTACGCCGAGGACAGAGAGATTCTGTCCAATAAGGAGTACGACGCCCTGTATGATGAGCTGGAGATGCTTGAGCAGGAGACCGGCACGACGCTCGCCAATTCCCCGACGGTTCAGGTCGGCTATGAAGCAGTGGACGCGCTGCCGAAGGAGGCGCATGACCGCCCCATGCTTTCGCTGGACAAGACGAAGGACCGGGAAGCCCTGCGTGCCTTTGTCGGCAGTCAGAAGACGCTCCTATCGTGGAAGCTGGACGGCCTGACGATCGTCCTGACATACCGTGACAGACGGTTGTTCAAGGCTGTCACGCGCGGAAACGGAACCGTCGGAGAGGTCGTGACAAACAACGCAAAGGTATTTGTGAATCTGCCGCTCCAGATCGCCCACAAGGGTGAGCTGGTGCTCCGCGGGGAGGCGATCATCACATACGCGGACTTTGAGCGGATCAATCAGGAAATCGAGGATGCCGACGCCCAGTACAAAAATCCGCGCAATCTCTGCAGCGGCTCTGTCCGCCAGCTCAACAATGAGATTACGGCGCGCCGCTCTGTCAGGTTTTACGCGTTTTCCCTCGTGCGCGCGGAAGGCGTATCCTTCGAAAACTCCCATGAAAAAGAATTTGAGTGGCTCTCCGGGCAGGGGTTTGAAGTCGTCGAATATCGCGCCGTGACGGCGGAAACGCTGGATGAGGCGATGGACTACTTCGCAGAAAAGATTGCGGTTAATCCATTTCCGTCAGACGGCCTGGTGGCACTGTATGACGACATCGCGTACGGCACGTCGCTCGGCACGACCGCGAAATTCCCGCGGAACGCGTACGCGTTCAAGTGGGCAGACGAGACAAGGCTGACGCATCTGCTTGAGATCGAGTGGAGTCCGTCCAGAACAGGCCTTCTGAACCCGGTCGCGATCTTTGAGCCGGTGGAGCTGGAAGGGTCGACCGTATCGCGCGCCAGCGTCCACAACGTCAGCATCGTAAAAGAACTGCAGCTGGGCGTCGGCGATGAGCTGGAGGTCTACAAGGCTAATATGATCATCCCGCAGATCGCGGAAAACCTGACGCGCAGCAGCTCGGCAGTGATTCCGGAAATCTGCCCGGTCTGCGGCAAAAAGACTGAGATCCGGACCAGCGCCGAGCAGGTAGAGACGCTGTACTGCGCGAATGCCGCATGTCCGGCCAAGCGGATGAAGTCATTCACGCTTTTTGTCAGCCGGGACGCGATGAACATCGAGGGGATCTCCGAGTCGACGCTGGAGAAGCTTATGGCGCACGGACTGATTCACAGCTACGCGGATCTGTTCCGTCTGGAGAAGCACAGAGAGATCATCACCGGAATGGACGGATTTGGAGAGCTCTCCTTCCAGAATCTTCTGCGCAGTGTCCAGGCGGCCAGGACGACGACGGCCTCCAGACTGCTGTACAGTCTGGGCATCCCGGACGTCGGGCTTGCAACCGCGCGTCTGATCAGCAGGACATACAACGAGGCGTTCGACCAGATGCGCCGCGCAAACGAAGAAGAACTCTGTGAGATCGAGGGAATCGGTGCCGTGATTGCCGCCTCCTATGTGAACTGGTGGAAGCAGCCGGAAAACGCGGCTTCTGTGGACGAACTGCTTCCGTATCTGACATTCGAGCAGGAATTCCAGACAGTGGGAGAGCAGAAGCTGCAGGGACTGGTATTTGTTATCACAGGAAGTCTCACGAGATTCCCTAACCGCAGCGCGCTCAAGAAGCTGATAGAAGACCTTGGCGGAAAGGTGACCGGGAGCGTCAGCGCGAAAACAAGCTTTCTGATCAACAACGACGTCACCTCCACATCCGGCAAAAACCGCAAGGCCGCGGAGCTGCAGATCCCCATCCTCTCGGAGGAGGATTTCATAGAGCGGTTTAATCTCTGATCATCAGCTGCGTTTTATACCAGTTGCGTTTTATACCAGTTGTGATTTATACCAGTTGCGTTTTATATCAGTTGCGTTTTATATCAGTTGCGTTTTACAGGATGCGGTGAATTGTGATATGATGTTGCACATAAGCAGCTTAAAATAAAAAAGGAAGGAGAGTGATCGGTATGCCTCTGAAAGTGCAGAAAGATCTGCCGGCAAAAGAAATACTGGAGCATGAGAATATTTTTGTAATGGATGAAGACCGCGCGATGCACCAGGACATCCGGCCACTGGAAATTATTATATTGAACCTGATGCCTCTCAAGGAGGACACAGAGCTGCAGATTCTGCGGTGTCTGGCGAATTCACCGATTCAGGTGGATGTGTCCTTTATGGGGGTGTCGAGCCACACGTCCAAAAACACGTCGAAGAGCCATCTGAATAAGTTTTACACGACCTTTGAGGATGTGAAGGATCAGTGCTTCGACGGGATGATCGTCACCGGGGCGCCGGTTGAGCTGATGCCCTTTGAGGAAGTGGATTACTGGCCGGAAATGGTCGAGATCATGGACTGGAGTGAGAAGCACGTGACCTCCACGATGTACCAGTGCTGGGGCGCGCAGGCGGCGATGTACCACTTTTACGGAATTGACAAGCACGAGCGGCCTGAGAAGCTGTTCGGCTTGTTCAAGCAGCCTGTCATGTACCGTAAAACACCGCTGGTGCGCGGGTTTGACGACGTATTCATCGCGCCGCATTCCCGGTACACAGAGGTCAATACAGACCAGCTGCACGCCTGCGGGGAAATTACCGTTCTGTCCGAGTCGGAAGAGGCTGGATTTTTCCTTGGCATGGCAGACGACGGCCGTAAGATCTTTGTGCAGGGTCATCCCGAATACGACCGCATGACGCTGGACAAGGAGTACCACCGCGACCAGGAGCGCGGCCTCGGTACGGCCATTCCTAAAAACTATTATCCGAACGATGATCCGGGCGAGACGCCGCTGCTGCTGTGGCGCGCGCTTTCCTTCAATCTGTACAACAACTGGCTGAATTACTACGTCTATCAGGTGACGCCGTATCATCTGAACGGCGCGCCGGATTTTGGGCGTTGAAGACAGGCCGGGCGTACAGAACCAGTCATACTTCATCAAAAGCAGATGGAGATATTCGGGATATTATCACGAAAGATAAGGCGGGAGGATTCGCATGAAGAAAAGATGGACCTTGTTTGCGGTGATGCTGCTGATGGGACTGCTGTACATCTGTTTTCCGGTATCGGCAAAAGCAGCCGTCACACTGAAGGAGCTGAAGCCAAACAAGACGTATAAGAAGTACGACATCACACGGGACGGCGAGGCAGACCGCATCCGCTACAAGCACTCGGACAGTGATTCGTACATGGAAAAAGGCACCTACGAGATGCGCATATACGTCAACGGGAAAAAAGTCGCCACAAGCTTTTCCTCCAGAGGCGGATCGCTGTATTACTGTAAGCTCAACAAGAAAAATGAATTCCTGATCGAACAAATCCACTACGCCGGGGGTGCCTGCGACTATCTGGTGCACGCCTGGAAAAACGGAAAAATCAGGAGTGTCAGCAGCGGAATGACTTCTGTGCAGGGCTTTTATCTGAACGGCACGCTGAAACGTACCTCCGATAAGAAAAAGCTGTATATCGAGAGCTGTCAGAAATTTAACGCGCTGGAATCATTCCCGGACACAGCCCCGGATGTTCTTAAGATCCGGCACTACTACCAGCCAAAATCCGGAAAGCTGAAGCTGGTGTCACGCGCAGGGACTGTCGTCGGCAGCCCGAAATTTGTCACAGACCAGTCCTTCTCCACGAGTAAGTCCGTATCAAAACCGGACATCAAGAACGGCGTGCAGGTACAGGGCGGGGAGACCGTTACACTGAAGAAGATCTGCTTCGCGAAGGGCGGTTCCTATTTCTACTACATCAAGACAAAAAACGGAGCAGGGTGGTTCGAGGATTCCGCGGCGATCACACTGCGGTAGAGATGATTGTAATCAAAAATCCACATAAATATTCGCCCTGAAATGGGAGTGTCTGTTCTGCGCGGCAAGAGGAAATGGGGTGACGTGAATGAGACTGTTTATCGCAATTCAGTTTTCCAGTGAGATGCAGAAAGAACTGCTGGACACACTACATCGCCTGAAGCAGGCAGGCGTCAGAGGAAACTACACACCTGCCGCGAATCTGCACATGACGCTTGCGTTCATAGGCGAGACGAGACAGGTGGACGAGATCAAGGAGGTCCTGAACGGCGTAAAGTACGCGCCATTCCGACTTGCGCTGACAGACCTCGGGACCTTCGGTGATCTGCTTTGGGTCGGCGCGAAGGGAAATCAGGGGATGAAGAAGCTGGTCAGAGACCTTCGTTCCGGGCTGGACGCCGCCGGAATCTCCTATGACAAGAAAGAATTCAAGCCGCACATCACACTGATCCGGAAAATGGCAGGAAGCCTGCCCCGCGGATTCACCGTCGGAAAGACGGACATGATGGTAAAGAAAATATCTCTGATGAAATCAGAGAATAAAAATGGCAGAATGGTCTACACGGAAATCTACTCCGTGTAGGCCATTTTTGCTTCATCACTTCTTTTAAATACACTTCATATCATTCTTCCTATGCGCACATAAGGCATATCTCAGATAATATAGATAAAAACACAGCATTATTAATATTGAATAAATTGACACTTTGCCAGATGCCTAATTGTATAGCATTTTTACGTCGGTATCATTCAATAGAAAAAAGCAACAAATAATTGCAGTATTTACGCACTTTATATTCATATTCAGAGCGCAGAAACGAATAAATAATTCAATTAATTAACACGAATATATGAAGAATAAATATTTTGTCACGAGATAAAAATGACGGGTGTCTCTTGTGAATTATTTTTGAAAGTGGTACTATATTGATGGATAATTTTCGTATGAAAACAATCATATTTTGCTTGCAGTCGGAATACAGAACTTATCCATACAGTTGAGGTGTTTCCGGAGACAGTGGCCGGGAACAAAGGTGAGGTACGATGAAAAACAGAATACAGAGCATCCTGAAAACCTTTTTCAGGAGCAAAACGAAGACACTGATGACAATTCTGTCAATGGCAGTGGTTTTTTCGATGGTTTATTCGCTGATTCTTCCGGCAATAGCGGTTGAAAAAACGGCCGCTCTTGAAGAACCAGGAATGGAGATCGGGGCAGCGTCTTCATCCGGAGGGGAAGCGTCTGAACAATCGCAAGAGCTAAACCCGGAGCCGGCATCTGAGCAGATAACAGAGCAGTTATCAGAGCAGTTATCAGAGCCTGCAGAAGATGCGCCGGCGGATTCCGGAAATGATCAGGAAGCTTCGTTTTCTGCTGGTTTGAATGATGGGAAGGGCACAGAACCGGATACGGCGGCACAGACAGAGCCGGCCGCCGATCGATCGGGTTCTGTTTCTGATGCCGTTTTCGACCATGAATCCGGCGGAAAGGCGAACAATCTCATATCTGAACCTGACACAAATGCATCTGATATAAATGCATCTGGCGCAAGCTCGTCTGACAGCATATATTCAGGTGAAGCCGGAGAACAATCTGCCTTCGGCGGCAGCGGGGCGCTGTCCGGATCGAACGCCGGAGAAGACATTCAGAATACCGGTTCCCTGCGCGCGGATTTTGTCACCGGTAACACCTCAGCGGAAAGTGAAGAATTCTCTGACTGTGACGAGCAGAACCAGGATATCGCCATGCCTGCCATGACCTTTGAGGATGTCTACAAATATCTTGATGCCGATGAAGAGGAGAGACAGATCAGAGTCTTCGTGAAGGCGGAAGAAGGCACCTTCCCGGAAGGCACGAGAATGGTGCTCGGCGACGTGGAAGACCAGTCCGCGCTGGAAGACGCGATTGAAAAAACAGTAAAAGAAGAATTATCCGACACGGCAAGAATCCGACAGTATCAGGCAGTTGACATATCCTTCTACAATGCAGACGGCATCCAAATCGAGCCGGCAAAAGAAGTGGAGGTCCGCATGACCTCCGATCAGATCAAGCAAATCAGCAATCCGATGCTGCTGCACATCCCGGATCGCAAGGATGATGAGAAAGATCCGGTGGCTGATATCATCCGGCAGTTCAAACGCATCGACGAACAGGAAGACGAGCTGGTCGGAAATGAGAACACCTTAAAATTCAACGCGTCCGTATTCTCACCGTACATCATCGCAGAAGTTGAAGGGTATGAAGACGCCGACGGGAATCAGTTCGAGGATCGGTATCAGGATGCGTCAGAAGATCTGAATTATGATGTGTCTGACGATCCGGATTACGACAATTCGGGGGATTCGGATTACGAAGCTTCCGAGGATCCGGATTACGACACTTCAGGAGATTCCCAGATAGACGATCTTGAGATCGTAATAGAAGATGAGAACGACAATGATCAGCCACTTCAGTTTCGGGGGGTTGATTACACAGTTACACTAGAATACAACGAAGATGCCGGGATTCCGGCCGGTGCAGAACTCTCAGTAACTGAGATTTCAAGTGCATCACGCACATATCAAAGCTATATCAGAAAAACCGCGCACGCTCTGGAAGACACAGACGCCGCGGATATTTGCTATGCACGTTTTTTTGATATCAGTATCTTGTCGGAGGGCGAAAAGGTCCAGCCGGAAGCACCTGTCACAGTCACGATTGATTTCGATGAGGAGATTGCTGCAGGCGAATCCAGCACCTTTAACGCAGTACATTTCACAGAAGACAATCAGACAGAAATCATTACCGAAAATGCAGATGTAATCACCAGCGACGAGAGCGCTGACGTCGAAGCCGTGACCTTCGAGGCAGAGAGTTTTTCCGTGTACGGGATAACGTATACGGTGGACTTTCACTGGGAAGTGGATGGAAAGACGTACGATTTCAGCCTTCCCGGAGGAGGATTTGTGAGCTTCTCGCAGCTCGTAGAAGTGCTGAAGATAATTGGGGACACAAATTCTGATACAAACGCAGTACTTACACTGGGCGATGTGGAAGTATCGGATGCCGCAAGGAAATTCGTGGCAGATGTGGAGAGTGTAGTGTTCTCGAATCCTGCCCTTTTGGATGTCAGCAGGGTTAATGCAGATACTACAGTCGGTCAGATCAAAGAGAGCCGTGGACTGGAGTGCCGGTACAGCACGGAACTGACGGAAGAACAAATTGAAGCGAGCAATGGCACCGAAGTCGAGTCGGGAGACTGGGCTCTGATTTCCTTGCTTCCGTTCTCAAGTGAAGAAGAGCTGACCGTGACCATGAAGGATGGGGAAGCGTTCACGATCCATGTGACAGATTATCAGATCTGCACGAATGTTCTGACGGCGGATGGGAAGAATTATAAGATTACGGTGACTTATGAAGACGACGCCAAGATTCCGGACGGCACGAAGCTAGTCGCTGAAGAGATATCATTTAGTTCAGACGAATATCTTCAGCATCTCGGTCAGGCGTGGTCGGAGGTAAACAGGGAGTATCTTGAACAGGAACAGCAGCTCAGGTCAAACATCGGCGGGCTTGATGACGGGAATGAAGGTGAAGAGATCCATCCGGTAAATCTTGATCATGTCCGGTTTTTTGATATCCGTCTAGAAAGGAACGGAGAAGAAGTAGAACCTGAGGTGCCGGTGAAGGTTGAGATTCAGTATGTTGACGGCTTCCCTGTACCGGAAACCGAGAATCCTGAAGCAGGTGTTGTTCATTTCCACAACGACGATACAGAACTCATTGAAGAAATTGAGACTGAAGAAGACGAGGATGGGAACCTGACTTGCTTCCGATATATGCAGGATGGTTTCTCGGATGTCGGTACATACCTTGGGCAGGAGACAATAGATGATGATACCGCTTCTGTTGCCGGACGAATCGCCTACCCGAAATTGTCTGCCATGCTGCGGGCATCTTCCGGTCCTCTGAAAGATGAACTGGGAGAACCAGCCGCTTCCAAGACGCTCAAAGATAATGAAGATGGCACATATACACTTTCACTGAGTGTCACCGGCGCGGCCAAGAAAAAGGATGAACAGCCAAAAGCAAATGTCCTGTTTGTTATGGATCGTTCCAGCAGCATGAGCAATTCCGACAATGATATCTATTTACCCTATGACGGAGAGCATAAGAACGGGACAATTTATTACGGCACGAATGATAATGGAAAAAGCTATTTCGCGCTGAACTACTCGAATGGACGATATACATATAATGACTATATGTATCCATATACTACCCATACATATTCAGGAACCGTTTACACCAGAATCAGCCGCCTGAAAGCAGAGCAGGATGCCATGTCGATCCTGTTTAAGGATCTTCTGGAAAACAATAAGGATCAGAATGGCAGCTACACGAAAGATAATGTCGAAATATCGGTCATCAGTTTCGCCGATGACCGTGGAAAAATGAGTGAGGGGACCGAGTATCCCAAAAATGGTTCGGCCAATGGCTGGACCAGCAGTGATTATACTGGTCTGATGGAGGTAGTTAATAATACGAATACGCCTTCCGGCACCAACTGGCAGGATGCACTTAAGTATGCCAAAGAAGTCGCCGATGCAAAAAAAGTGTCCCAGCCAGATGAGCCGGTGTTCGTAATCTTCCTGACAGATGGCGAGCCGACAGCCATATACGGAGAATCTGGCGGCGCCTATCATTACAATAACGTTGGCGGTGGGTTTGTCAAAGCTTATACGCCTGCGCGCCCTGATGCAAAGGCAATTGTTGATGAGGGATATGGATTTTACAGTATTTTTACCTTTAACCCCGGGGAGGAGCAGACCAGGTATCTGAAACGTCTGGTTCACTATGCCTATACCGGGTATGATGTCTCGGACACGACCACCGGAGATTTTTCATATCTTGACAGTTCGCAATATGTGAGCAGGTATTTCTATAATGCTGACAGCCCGGAGAATCTGGCGAGTGCCTTTGATGATATTCTGTCTGCGATCACGACAACGATCGCACATGGAAATGTCAGTATCGTAGATGGACTGACGACAGATGCCATGACCTCTACCCTGATCAATGGGAAGGCAAATGGCTTTACCTATAAGGTTACGGATGAAAACAGCAATGTACTATATACTGTGACAGCGACCGGAGACACGGATAATCCATCTGTAACCTTTAAAATAAATGGTACGACCTATTCCGGATCACAGGTTGTTCAAAAGGAGGCTGCCGGCGGCAAAAAGTATTGTTCCATGACGGTTGGCGGCAAAGAGTACAGGATGGCACTTGCAGATTTTGTTGATACCGGTGAGGGTGATGAAGAAACCAAGGAGCTCACCTGGGATCTTTCTCCGATTGGAACGCTGGCCGATAAATGCACATATTCCATCGAGTTTGTTGTCTGGCCCAATCAGGAAGCATATGATTATGTTGCCGCACTGAACAACGGATTGAAGGACTGGAATAAGGCTACTCAGACCCCTGTTTACGATAAAGATGAAAAGCTTATATACTATAAAAACGGGGTGGAGGACTACCCTTCCATCGTATTGGATCCTGATACGGGGATATATAGTGTTCTTACCAATACAAAACAGGAATTGGAGTATTCCATTGTCAGTACAACGAATGGTGTCGAAACGATAGAGGGACCCTATACCGTCGATCTGGATACTCCGGATCCAATGGAATTAAAGGCGACTGCATCCGCATTGGAGAAAATCTGGAACATTGCGAGAGACCCGGATATTCTGGCACAGCTGCTGTATGGTGACTTAAACAACCATTATTCAATCGGATTTGATATCTTGCGGGATGAAAGTAAAACAAAGTATATCTCCATTGGCCTCGGCTGGGATGAGAAACAGGGAAAATACATCTGGGAAACGGACGATCTGATCTATGTAAAAT
>JAFVEX010000114.1 GCA_017475785.1 Eubacterium sp.
ACGCAATGCATATTCTCTGGGCACGACTTACGAGGAAATGATCGGAGAAATTCACACTTTAGATGATGTTGGTGCGCGGGCTAAGAGTCTCGCTCTTTGACGAATAGGCCGCACACCTACAAAATCTTAGTGCGAAGTTCGATGGCATTTCCCGTGGAGTGTACAGAGAATATCATTGTCGGAGTGCGAAAATAAAAAACACACGATCCCGACAAACTACAGCTTCCCGCGCAGTCTCCGCAGATCATCGGCGACCGCAAGTGTTCTGTCGTGCTCGGCGCCAAGAAGCCGCGTAAAATTCTCCTTCGCCATCTCCAGCGCCGCTATCGCATCCTCTATCCTGCCCAGTTTTTCACAGACCCAGTACATATTCCTGCAGGTCACGCCGTATTCAATATTTTCTCCGAAAAAGCGCTTTGTATATGCCGCTGATTTCTGATAGAGCTCCAGCGCCTGTTCATACTGCTGTTCTGCGTAGAGGATTCCCGCGAGGCTGTTGAGCCCGGCCGCATAGTGGACGTTTTCCTCATCGGCACACTGCTCAAATTCTCTGATTGCTTCCTTTGCGCACCGTTTTGCCTCATCGTGGTCTCCGGCCGCGCGGTACAGCGCCGCCAGATTGTTATAGGTAATCGCGATATCCTGATGGCTGCCGGAGATCCTTCGGACAAGCGCAAGCGCCTCTTTCAGGTACGCAATTGCCTGATCGTAAGTCCGTGTCTCCAGATATGCCTGGGAAATATTGTTCAGTACGCTTGCGTATTCATAGCTGTCTTTCTGCCCCTGCGCAAGATAAATATCCCGCGCCTCAAGAAACAGCGTAATCGCCTTCTGATAATCACCTGTCAGCCGATATGTGCCTGCCATATTGTTCAGCACTGTGGCATACTGAATGCAGTTTTTTCCCATATCCTCCTCGATGTATCCGAGGGCGGACTGGAATGCCTCTGCAGAACGGTCGTACCTGCTGGTGCCGCGGTAAAACGACCCCATTTCATTACAGACTGCCACCAGTTCTTTGAAATAACGCGGATACTCCTGCACGTACTGCTCTCTCTGCTCCTGCAGATAGCGCTCGACTCGCTGCAGGTCTCCCTGGTCATACAGAGCATCCAGTTCCCGATAAAACGTGTCAAATGTTTTGGCCACAGCAAAGTCCTCCCGTTATGTATGTCTTTCTCCCGAGCAGATCTGTCCTGTTGATGTATTCCGAATATCACAAAGAAATATATATTCTGGCGATGGATTTCTGGATATCACAAAGGAATATATATTCTGGCGATGTATTCCAGATATCACAAAGAAATATATCTACTGGCGATGTGTTCCGGATATCACATAAGGAATATATATTCTGAGGATAAGTTCCGAAACAGAATATCTCATATTCATTCTATAAAAAAAGCCCGCGCGGGAATTTGCCAGATCTCACCTGAAGTTTGCCGCTTGCGCAGGCGTTTGCATGTTTTTTGCAGGAATACAGCATGCAGTCGAGATTCTGCACAAAAATAAAGAAAGCCTGCACATCTTTCCGCAGGAGACAACTTATAATAGCAAGTAACAGATAACGTTACCACTGTTTTTGGTATAGAGCGATTTTCAGGAGGAATGATTCATGAACAACTTCACATTTTACTCCCCGACTTATTTTGAATTCGGCAAGGGTACTGAGGCAAAGACCGGCGAGCTCGTAAAGCGCTACGGCGGACACAAGGTTCTGATCCACTACGGCGGCGGTTCCGTTAAGCGTTCCGGCCTTCTGGATCGTGTAAAAGCTTCTCTGGAAGATGCAGGTCTTGAGTACTGTGAGCTCGGCGGAGTTAAGGCTTCTCCGCACAGCGGGCTTATCTACGAAGGAATTGAACTCGCAAAGAAGGAAGGCGTTGACTTTATCCTTCCGATCGGCGGCGGTTCTGTTATGGATTCCGGCAAAGGCATCGCGCTCGGCGCAGTCTATGACGGCGATTTCTGGGATTTCTACTGCGGCAAGAAGGGTCCGGTCACCGAGGCACTTCCGGTCGGCGTCATTGTAACAATCGCGGCTTCCGGCTCTGAGGGATCTACCGATTCTGTCGTTACACTTGACACAGAAGACGGAAACCAGTATAAGAGATGCGCTGACGGCGATATTCTTCGTCCGCTGTTTGCGATCATGAATCCTGAGCTGATGATGACACTTCCGCCGTACCAGACAGCATCCGGTATCTCCGATATCATCGCACACTGCCTGGAGCGCTATTTCTCCGACACACCGGACTGCGAGCTGACAGACCGCATGCTTGAGGCTGTCATGCTGACCATGATCAAAGAGGGACGCCGCGTCATGCTGAACCCGAATGATTATGAGGCACGCGCAAACATCATGTGGTCCGCTATGATCGCGCAGAACAACATCACTGGTGTCGGCCGCGCGCAGGACTGGGGCACCCATCATATGGACAACGAGATCGGCATCAAGTACGGCGCGTCCCACGGCGCAGGCCTTGCTCTTCTGTTCCCGTACTGGATGGAGTACGCAATGAAGGCGAAAGGAACTGAGAAGTTCGTGAAGTTCGCGAACCGTATCTTCGGCTGCCAGATCGACTGGGAGAACCCGGAGACAACCGCAAGAGAAGGCATCAAGATGCTCCGCGCGTTCTTCGATGAGATCGGCATGCCGAATTCCATCAGCTCTCTGGGCGGCAAGAAGGAAGACATCCCGGAGATGGTCGAGAACATGTTCTTCGAAGCTCCGAACCACGGAAACTTCATTCCGCTCACAAAAGAAATCGCGGCGGAAATCTACGAGATGGCAATGTAATCCCTCTGAAAAAGCGCTTGCCGGCAAAAACCGGCAGGCGCTTTTTTTTAACCTGTTTTTATTCAATTTCCCGGACGCTTGAAGCAGGGACAGTCGCGGTATGCTTTTGGCGTCATGCCTGTCACGTTGTGAAACGCCCTCGTAAATGTGGAATTGCCGCTGTACCCGACCATAACGGCGATCTCCATGATGCTGTAATTTGTCGTGGTCAGCAGCTCCTTGGCCCGCATGATGCGCGTGTTGCGCAGATAAATGCTGGGCGACAGGCCTGTTTTCTGCTTAAACCAGTCACAATAGTATGTTACATTGTAGTTCTCAATGCCGGCAAGCTGATCGACCGTAATCGGCAGATTATAATACTCGTTGATATAGCGGATTGACGGAGCGGAACAATTCTCCATCAGCTTTGCGTAAAGATATTTATACAGATGCCGGATCGCCACGCTGTCCGGATTCTGCTTCAGTTCTGCCTGAATCAGCTCGACCAGCTGAATGATCTGGCCCCTCATGGACACGATCAGCGGACTGGAGATCAGGACAACCTCTCCGCTTTCCGGCATCTGGTCCGACAGGTTGATCACCAGCAGCCGGCCGCTGAAATTACACTGATGCTGCATTCCGCTCGGGACAAAACAGAGCTCCTGCTGCGTCACATCGTACTGCACCCCGCCGATCATAATCTGCATCGCGTCGTTCAGCGGAACCATAATCTGAGGATAATCGTGAAAATGCTCACCACTGCATTCATGAAACATCTGAATATCAAGCGCCTGGTTCATATCATTTCCCCCTGGTAAGCAAATGCGTGTTTTTTATCTGAATCGAGTGAATTATCTGGCCCGGACCTGCAATCTGGTCCGTATTATCCTCTTCAAATTATTTCAGTCTGTAGTGCTCGTGAAGAGATTTGAGCGCCACCAGAAATTCCGTCGTGACTTCGTACGGCATGGCTGAGGACCTGTAAACACCTCTGTAAGAATGAATCATCGTGTGCAGAAGCCCGACGCTCAGATTTGCCATAACCTGGACATCCTGCGGATAAATCAGTCCCTCATCTGCCGCGCGCCTGAGAATCACGACACTTCTCGCGCGAAGATCCGTGCCGAGAAAAACGTCCGCAAAATCCTCGTCGATGGTCTCTCGCTTCTCAGGATACAGGGAATAATAAATATCATACGCCTCCCGGACCGCCTTTTCGTCCCAGACCCAGAAGATATGTTCAAACACATCCAGGTATTTGAAGGCGTAGGGAAGGAAAATTGTCCAGAGCCTCGCGTCGAGGTCAAGCGTGTCACTCGCGGCGCTGATCGCCTCCTGGCTATCCTGTGAGTAGGAATCGAGAATGCGGATTGCCGCGACATGGATCAGCTGATCCAGATTCGGAAAGAATTTGAAGATCACGTCCGCTGTGCACCCTGCTCTTTGCGCAATCGCCTGCGCCGAAAGCTTTTCCAGATGCATGACCTTCATCAGTTCGTAGGCTTCGTCTACCAGTCTTCTTTTTGTATTATTTTCCATGATCATTTCTCCTCGCGTAAATATCCGGAAATCAGGAGCCCGATTCACAGCCTGCTGGTTCGGACATCATTTTTCAGATCACATAGTCATAATGTCTCTTAATTACGCTCCGGCACCAGTCCATGTGCCCGCCGGAAGGTACTTCGACGTTTTTCAGCAGATATTCCTTCCCGAGCTTCCGGTAGGTGTCGGTCCCGAGCCGGTGATACGGGAGGAGCTGAATATGGTGCACGTACGGCAGCTCAGACAGGAACTGGCCGATTTTCTCAAGATCTTCTTCCCCGTCGTTGACGCCGGGTATCAGCGGCGTGCGGATAATCAGTTTCGTATCTGCTCCAAGGGTTCCCGCGCGCCTGATGTTCTCCAGAATCGGCCGGTTGGAGACACCTGTGTATTGGATGTGTTTCGCTTCATCAAAGATCTTCAGGTCGACAAAAACCGTATCTGCCGTCTCAAAAATCGGCTCTGCGATCTCCCACTTCGTAAAAAACGACGTCTCGACCGCCGTGTCGATCGCCTCAAACCGCGCGCGCCGCAGAAGCGTGAGGACAAATTCATGCTGCGCCATGATTTCACCGCCGGACACCGTCATTCCGCCGCCGGAGTGGAAGTAAAAGATAGAATCCTTGCGCACCTCGACCAGTACTTCCTCCACCGTCATGATCTTTCCGTATGTGATGGAGCCGTCCTGCGTGGACTCGATCTCCCGTCTCTGGCTCTCCGGCGTCGAACACCACTGGCAGCGCAGGGGACATCCTTTCAAAAAAACAACTGTGCGAAATCCGTCTCCGTCATAGATGGAGCTCTTTTCCAGCCGCAGAACGGTTCCTTTCAGGTCTTTTCCAATATATTCGTCATGCCTCATTAGAAGTATCTCCCTTGTAAAACTGCCAATCCTTAAGCATGTAATATGGCATCTCCATAAACAGAGTGCGCCCCCGGCTGCTGCCGGGGGCATATCAGGCACACAAAATCACGCCGGCAGATGACTGCCATTATAGTGAATTTATGCCCATTTCTCAATCTCTGTGCGCTGGATGATATCATCCTGAATGTCTTTGCCGAGCTCAACAAAGAATGCTGTGTAGCCGGCCACACGGACGAGCAGATCCTTGTGATCTTCCGGATGTGCCTGCGCGTCTGCCAGGATCTTCGCGTCTACGATGTTGTACTGGGTGTGATAGATATCCAGTGAGCACTGGGTCTTCAGCATGATCATCATGTTCTTCAGACCCTGCTCGCCCTCAAGCAGCTTCGGATCGATCTTCAGGTTCATCTGCGTGCCCTGTGTGAAGCGCGCGTGCGGAAGGTGGCTGATGGACTTCAGGAGCGCTGTCGCGCCGTTGATGTCGGTGCCGCCTGTCGCGCCGATGCCGTCTGCCAGCGGAGCCCATGCGTAGCGGCCGGACGGAAGCGCGCCGACGCTCTTGCCGATCGGGACGTTTCCGGAAACCGGAAGCATGCCTGCCGTCAGCTTGCCGAACGGAGAATCATACTGCTCAATCTGGTCTACCAGATAGTTGTAGATTTCACCTGCGCAGAAGTCTGCTCTCGGATCGTCGTTGCCGTATTTCGGCGCTTCCCAGCACATCTTCTGGATCTCTTCGTATCCCTCGAAGTTTGCGTCCAGCGCCTTGCAGAGCTCATCCATGGTGATCTTCTTCTCGTCATAGACAAGATATTTCACATCTGCCACGGAGTTGATGATGTCTGCCTGTCCGATGATGTTGATGCCGTTTCCTACGTTGAACTCAGCGCCGCCGTTCGCGTAATCTTTTCCGGTGACCATGCAGTTCGGATATGTCAGGGACAGAGCCGGAACCGGACGGTAATTCTCGCTGAGGTAGTCCAGGTAGGAGTTCATGGTCGCCATGGTGTGCACGAAGAAGTCAATCTGCTTCTTGATCGCCGCCATGAAGTCGTCGAAGGTCTTGAAATCACGCGGATCGCCGGTCTGGATGGAGACCTGCTCGCCGGTCTTGCGGCTCTTGCCGTTGTTCATAACCATGTCGACGACGCCGCCCATGCTGATCTCGCCGATATCGGTGTAGGATTTCAGACGTCCCTCAAGGTTGGTCTCGACACATCCGCAAGGCGTCCAGTCCCATGCCTGTGAGAGCGTCACACCCTTATTCAGAAGCATCTTGATGCCCGCGTCATCATGATAAATTGCCGGCATTGTGCGGCCCATGCGGATACACTCTGCCGCCTTGCGCAGGAAGGAATCCGGGTTCTTGGAAATGCTGTAGCGGACAGTCATGTTCGGCTCTTTGGTAGCCGTATCCATGGTCGCCCGGATCGTCATGTA
>JAFVEX010000115.1 GCA_017475785.1 Eubacterium sp.
CCTACTCACCTCCACGTGCTCTGTAGTGTACCTGCCACCTCAAGCACAGAATACCAAAGAATAACAAGCTGCGATAGAGGGACGATTTCATTTTGTTTTGTTCCTTGGAGCGCAGCGGAAAGGAATGGTCATAAAAATGAAAAACATCTTATTGGAAGTATGCTGCGGAAGCGCGGATGACGTGATCGAGGCCTGGAAAGCCGGGGCGGACCGTGTCGAGTTGAACAGCAATCTGTTCCATGGCGGCCTGACGCCGACGATCGGCTCGCTGATTGTTGCCAAGCGCGAGACAAAGATCCCGGTTATGACCATGGTACGGCCCCGGGAGGGGGGCTTCTGCTATACGGAAACAGAATTCCGTGTATGCACGGAAGACGCGGAGATGCTTTTGAAGAACGGGGCTGACGGGCTGGTCTTCGGATTCCTGACGGCAGAAGGGAGAATCAACCTGGAACGCACACGGCGTGTGGCCGAGATCGCGCAGCGCGCGGGAAAGGAAACCGTTTTTCACCGGGCTATTGATGTGGTTCCGGACTGGAAAGAAGCAATTGATCAGCTTGCGGAACTCGGGATCACGCGGATTCTGACCAGCGGGCAGTCCCCGGATGTCAGCGACGCGACGGACACCATACGCGAAATGATCGCATATGCCGGCGAGAGAATCCAGATTCTTCCCGGAGCGGGGATCACCATGCGGAATATCCGGCGAGTGGCGGAAGAGACCGGCGCCGGCCAGCTGCACGTCGCCGTACACCGTACGCTTATGGATACATCAACGGTAAACAACCGCGCGATTTATTACGGGGGATGTCTGTATCCGCCGGAAGACCGGTATCAAATGATTGACGGCGCGGCGATAGAGAACATGAAGAAGATGGAGCGGAACTAAATGAATAAAAACGATTTCATTAACCCAATCAAAGAATTTGTGGAAGAAGTCCACGACGACACGATCGGTGATGCCAGAAAGTTCTATTCCAATGTCGCGAAAAATGCAGAGAAAAATGCAAAGGCGGCAAAAGAACGGGCCAGAGCAAAGCAGGAACAGATCCGACGGGAAAAGGAAGAGATGAAAAAGCACCGCCAGGAGACGATGAAAAGAGCCGGCATTATTTTTGCGGTGATTATTGTGGCGGCAATTGTCGCCGTGTCCGTTGCGCTGCATGTCAGAGGCTGATCCGGAATATAAGGAATATAATAAGAATGCGAGGACCACAGGAAGGTGAGCCTCGCATTCATTTTTTTAGACAGAAGAGGTACTCTCAGGGGTTCTGAATATCTACCAGCGTGTAGGTACGGCTGCCGAGTCCGAGTTCTGCTGCGTACTCCAGGGTGTGGAGGCCATCCAGCTCGTTGACGCGTTCGAGAAACGTCTCATTTCCCTCCGCTTCCCACACCAGATCGATGCAGGCCTGGTCCAGCGCGACCGGATCAAAGGAAGCCAGAATGCCGATGTCATGGATGTCGGGTTCTTCGGGATATCCGGCGCAGTCGCAGTCAATCGAGAGCCGGTTCATCACGTTGATATAGATGATCCGGTCGCCGAGATAGTCGGAAATCGCTTTGCCGGCCTCGGCCATGCTCTCCAGAAACTCGATATGCAGCTCATCGTGCCAGTGCGTGTCGCTGGTGCCGCCGGAGTGGATACGGACCTTTCCCATGCTGGACGCGAGACCGATGGAAATGTTCTTGATCGCACCGCCGTATCCGGCCATGGGGTGACCCTTGAAGTGGGACAGAATGACGTAAGACTCATAGTCCGGGAAGTGTGTGCCGACGAGATCACCGGTCAGACGGGTACCGCCGGTTACAGGAATCTCCATGGAGCCGTATTCATCCAGAATCTGGAAATCCGCAATGTCGGTAAACCCGTGATCCTCCGCAACCTGATAGTGCTCGGCGGTTGCGGCACGTAATCCGCCATAAGCGGTGTTGAATTCCACGATCGTTCCGTCTACCTCCTGTACCAGATCCTTGATCAATTCCGGACGCAGGTAGTTGCTGTAAGGCGGCTCGCCGGTAGAGAGCTTCACGGCGACCTTTCCGGAGGGCTCCCAGTTCAGTGCCTTGTAAACGGCTACCAGACCTTCGGGTGAAATGTCACTCGTAAAATAAACAACAGGGGCAGCTGCCTCTGCGGTCTCCTCTTCTGCAAATGCCATAACCGCGAAGGTGCTCAGAAGGCAAAGACAGAGCAAAAGGGCCAGGAATTGTTTCATCGATTTGTTCTCCTTATTTATAATTTTTTATAATTTTTAATAAACCAGATTCACGAGAAGGCCTGTAATGAATGCGAAAGCAAGGGTAAAGACCAGATAGAGGATAAAGCGGCGGAGTCCCATAATGATCTTTACCGCGCCGAGATTTGTGATCTTCGTTGCGGGGCCGGTGATCATGAATGCGGCTGCACTGCCGTAGCTCATCCCATCCCAGAGCCATTCACGCAGCAAAGGAATGGTCCCGCCGCCGCAGGCATAGAGCGGCACGCCGATTGTCGCCGCCATCAGGACGCCCCAGGCTTTATTCCCGGCGAACAATTCTGTCATCAGATCCTGCGGGACATAGCGCTGGAACAGCGCAGAGAGCAGAATACCGAACAGAAAGTACAGTCCGGTTGCTTTCAGGTTCCGCCAGACGTTCAGGAGATAGCGGATCAGCAGATTCGGATGGGTGTCGTGACTAGCACGTTCCTCAAAGCCGGAAAAATCAAAGAAGGTCTTGTCCTTATAGAAAAACCAGATCAGCAGGCCGGCGGCGAGTCCGCACAGAAAACAGCTTACAATACGGATGGCCAGCACGACAGGACCGAGAGAGGCGCTGTAAATGATCAGCTGCGGGTTCAGCAGAATGGAAGCCATCATGAACGCGGCCAGCCAGTCCTCCCGCATCCCCTGCCTTGCAAAGGATGCCGCGATCGGAATGGTCCCATACATACAGAGCGGAGACGCAATGCCGAGCAGGCAGGAGGGAATAATCCCGAGCACACCCCACTTCTTGTCACGCATCCCACGGAAAAGGTTGTGGATCCCATCCTTTGCAAACACCGAAATGAAAGAGCCGATGGCGATACCCAATACCCAATACCAGAAAATCTGTGTAAACTGGAGTACAAAATAGTATCGCAGATAGATAAACTCTCTATGCAGAATCTTAAGCATTTGCCGGTTACCGCCTTCTCTCCCGCAGAAAACGCAGATACGAGATAAATGATTATATCACACAGGCTGTTTTTTCTCAACACTTGTTCCG
>JAFVEX010000116.1 GCA_017475785.1 Eubacterium sp.
AGCCTTCTTTGCAGCCGCGTCTACATTCGCGAAATGCTCCTGAATACGCGCATGCGTATCGAAGCTGTCAATTACATTAAACTTTGCCGCATACTTTGGTGTCTGCACCGGCAGATCAGTCGCGCTTCCGCCGCAGACCATGAGCACATCGATTTTTCCGATCCACTCGTCAACCGCGTCTGCGTGGCAGACTGCGACACCCGGCGTCAGGATTTTGACGGTTTCCGGCGCGCGCCTGGTAAAGACCGCCACCAGCTCCATGTCCGGCGCCGCCTGGACAGCAAGCTCAACGCCGCGTCCGAGGTTTCCGTATCCCATGATTCCAATTTTTGTAAGCATTCTCTGTTTCCTCCTGTATGTTTCTGATTGTTTCCCTGCTGCTCTGATCTGCGGCTCTCTCCGGCTTTCTGCATCGCACCCGCAGCTCTCCGCATAATCTATTCCATGCACGCCTCACCACGCCAGCTCTTCTCCGGCCCGTTTCAGCGCTGCGGCGATTACCGCGTCCATGTCATAATACCGGTATTCTCCGAGCCGCCCGCCAAAAATCACCTGCTTTTCCCGGGCTGCCAGCTTTCGGTAAGCTTCGTAAAGCGCGCTGTTTTTTTCGTCGTTGACCGGATAGTAAGGCTCATCTCCAGGCTTCCACTCCGAGCTGAACTCTCTGCTGATCACAGTTTTCGGAAGCTCATTTCCATCGGCGTCTTTCCCGAATTCAAACCACTTGTGCTCGATGATGCGCGTCCAGGGCGTCTCGCGATCCGTATAATTCACCGCGGCATTTCCCTGAAAATTCGGCTGATCCAGCACCTCTGTCTCAAAGCGCACAGACCGGTATTGCAGCGCGCCGAGGCAGTAATCGAAGTAAGCATCTACAGCACCCGTATAGACCACCCGGTCCGCCAGCGCATTCAGCGCGTCTCTGTTCTCAAGATAATCTGTCTCCAGACGCACCTCAATGCCTTCGAGCATTCTCCCGACCATCCGCGTATAGCCGCCGACAGGAATTCCCTGGTACAGCGCGTCAAAATAATTGTTGTCGAATGTCATCCGCACAGGAAGCCGCCGGATAATAAACGCGGGGAGTTCCCGGCAGGGGCGCCCCCACTGCTTCTCTGTGTAGCCTCTGACCAGTTTTTCGTAGAGATCTGTCCCCACGAGGCTGATCGCCTGTTCTTCCAGATTGCGCGGTTCGGTGATGCCTGCTTCACGGCGCTGCTGCGCAATTTTTTCCGCTGCCTCCTCAGGCGTCACAACGCCCCACATCCTGTTAAACGTGTACATGTTAAACGGAAGGGAGTACAGCTCCCCGTGGTAATTTGCCACGGGCGAATTTGTGAAGCGGTTGAATTCCGCAAAACGATTTACGTAGTCCCAGACCGGTTTCAGATTCGTGTGAAAAATATGCGCGCCGTACCTGTGCACATGAATTCCTTCAATCTGCTCCGTATAAACATTTCCGCCAATATGCGGCCGCCTGTCGATCACAAGAACCGAGCGGCCGGCATCCGCTGCCTCACGCGCAAATACCGCGCCATACAGCCCCGCGCCGACAATTAAATAATCATACATCTTTCCCGCACACACCTTAAATCCTGTTCGCTTTCATATACGGCTTCTACCCTCAGCACAGCTCCGGACTGCCTTGCGCAAGGCCGCGCCCCTTCAGGCATCTGATGCGTCATGGGACAGGGAAAACCGTTTCCCGTCCAGTGCCGCCGACACGAGATTCCCGGCTCCGTCATACACCAGCTTAAGCGAAAAGAACGGCCGGTTTTCCTCCAGAAGCCGGAAGAAGATCCGGTCTCCTTCCCACAGCTCAAGACCGTCAATCTCAGATTTTTCGATCCAGACAAGCTCGCCCTCATCGCAGTCCGTCATTTCGCCGGTAAAGGCATCCGCCGTAAAAAGAGACATGTACTCCGTCACGCCGTCCCCGGAAACGAATGTGACGATTCCCCGGTACCTCCAGGACGTCAGCGTGAGACCAGTCTCCTCCTTCACTTCGCGGAGGAGGCACTCCTCGGGGCTCTCGTCAGCCTCAAAATGGCCGCCCACGCCGATCCACTTGTCTTTGTTGATATCATGTTCTTTCTTCACACGGTGCAGCATGAGATATTTCCCATCCTGCTCGATGTAGCATAATGTACTCAGACCGGTCATCTTTTTCTCCTTCGGAGGGTACACAGCTCAATGTGACAAACCTGGCCGGCATCCTGCCGCCGGTACTTCACAAAACAAGCTCCATTCCCGTTTTCTGCACGCGGAGGCCGCACGCCTCGTAGAACCGCTTCGCGCTGTCATTCCCTTCCCAGACATTCAGCGTCACATTATAAAATCCGTTTTCCCTCGCGTAGGAAACCACATATTCATACAGCGTTCTGCCGATGTGCTTCCCGCGAAGTGTCTCGTCGACGCACAGATCGTCAATGTAAAGCGTCCTGATATCCGTGAGGATATTGTCATTGAGATGCTGCTGGATCACGCAGAAGGCGTATCCCATGACAACGTCCGCCTCGTCCGCCGCCACAAAAATCGGACGGCTGTCATCCTGAATGATCTCTGTAAGCTGTTCGTCGGTGTATTTTCTGCAGTTTCCCTTAAACAGATCCGGCCGCGCCCTGTGGTGCACGGTCAGAACCTGCTCCAGCAGCGCGTCGATCCGTGCCAGATCCCCGATCTTGGCCCTTCTGATGTTCATGTTCGTCTTGCTCCTTTTCTTCAGTCTCCTGGAAGGTAATCGCAAAAAGTCAGATCTGTTGTCAGATTGCGCAAACCGATAGTTCAAAAATCTAGTCGACAGGTTCCTGACGACGCGGATTCTTGCCATACAAACTCAAATCCGGTTCTCAGCACATCTCCTCGGGCCGCACCGCGGCGTCGAATTCCTCCCCTGTCAGGAACCCCAGCGCCACGCAGGCCTCCCGCAGGGATATGTTTTCACGATATGCCTTCAGCGATGTCTTCGCGGCATTTTCGTAGCCGATGATCGGGTTGAGCGTCGTCACCAGCATCAGCGAATTGTGCAGGTTCGCCGCCATCTGCTCCTCATTCGCCCGGATTCCCACAAGGCAGTGGTCGGTAAAGGACCGGATTCCATCGGAAAGCAGCCGCACCGACTGCAGGAAGTTATAGGCAATTACCGGCATGAAGACATTCAGCTCAAAATTCCCCTGCGAAGCGGCAATTCCGATTGCCGCGTCGTTGCCCATCACCTGCACCGCAACCATGGTCATGGCTTCACACTGGGTCGGATTGACCTTGCCGGGCATAATCGAGCTGCCGGGCTCGTTCGCCGGAATGGTGATTTCTGCCAACCCGCAGCGCGGCCCGCTGGCCAGCCAGCGGACGTCATTCGCGACCTTCATCATGTTGGCTGCCAATGCCTTCAGAGCGCCGTGCGCGAAGGTCACCGCATCCTTGGATGTCAGCGCGTGGAACTTATTCGGCTCCGTCACAAACGGCTTTCCGGTCAGCTCGGACACGGCCTTTGCGACCTCCGCGCCAAACTCCGCAGGCGCGTTGATCCCTGTGCCCACCGCGGTGCCTCCGAGCGCCAGCTGTGAGAGATGCGGCAGCGCAGACTCGATCAGGCGCCTGCCTTCCTCCAGCATTGCACGCCAGCCGCTGATTTCCTGGGAAAACGCGATCGGTGTCGCGTCCATGAGATGCGTCCTTCCGCTCTTAATCACGCCGGCATGCTGCTCCTCAAGCGATTTGAGCACCTCCGCCGCGTGGTCGATCGCAGGAAAGAGCTGGGCTTCTATTTCCGTCACAGCCGCGATGTGGATCGCCGTGGGATACGTGTCATTTGAGCTCTGTGACATATTAACCGTATCGTTCGGATGCAGCAGCTTCTCGCCCGCGATCTCATTTCCGCGGTTCGCGACGACTTCATTCACATTCATGTTCGACTGCGTGCCGCTGCCGGTCTGCCACACTACGAGTGGAAAATTGCCCTCCAGCTTTCCGTCGAGAATCTCGTCGCAGACAGTGCTGATCAGCTCCTGTCTCCGCGCGTCGAGCTTGCCGAGACGGCAGTTCGCGATTGCCGCAGCCTTCTTCAAAACAGCAAATGCCCGGATGATCTCAGAGGGCATTTTCTCCGTGCCGATTTCAAAATTCTGATAGCTTCTCTGCGTCTGCGCGCCCCAGTAGACGTCCGCCGGCACACGCATCTCACCCATCGAATCATGTTCGATTCTGTAGTCCATAAAATGTTCCTCCTATAATTAAACCCTGATTAAATGCTTTACAGCTTTTTTAACAGGTTCTGGTACAAGCAGATCAAGCCTATCATACCACATAATTTCCACACGCAAAAGAGCGGCGAAAGAGTAATTTCTGGTCAGCTATTGCATGACAGGAAATACTTTGGAACAGAGTACTTTCCTATCACACAAAAAAACTGCCGCACCGTGTTGGGCAACGGCAGTTCGTCATATTTTCGAAACATTTCTTTAATATATCAATTGGTGCTGTCCTGGGCTTCCCCGGCGTCAGCCTCGCTCTCGGATTCTGTCTGTACCGATGCATCTTCCTCCCCGGCTTCTTCCTCCTCCGTCTCGATTCCGGTAATCCGGCAGATAGCGATCTCATATTTCTCGGGATTTTCCACCACGTCGCTGCTGGTCACTTCGATTTCTCCGCTTCCGATGGCTTCGGCAATTCTGTCCAGATCCTCCTGGGTAAACTGCTCGAACATATCATCGCGCAGCTTCATCGAGACGCCGCCGTCCGCCAGGCCAAAGACATTCTTCCGCCCGCCTTTGAGCGTCCCTTCATCCAGTCCCTTGAGCGCCAGCTGCACGACCGCGATATGATTGATTCCAGACGCCGCAATCGTGCTGGAAGAGTCCTCCAGCCGGTTCATATCCGCGGTAATCACTCTCCCGCCGTACTGCCCGGCCGCCTCAGGCCCGACAAATTCAGGCCCGCTGCCGCAGACGCAGATCAGCTCACAGCCCTCCTCAAACCACTCTCCGATCTGGGAGACCAGCGTCGGGCTGATCGCGTTTGATGTCGTCAGGCGGTACCGGATGTCCACTTCTCCTTTGGTATACCCGAGCGCGGTGCCGGCCGCCTCAGCGCCCTGCACAAACCCGGATCCATAGCGCCTGTCGTCACTTCCGGCGCTGCCCCCGAGAAAACCGATCTGCCGGTATCCTTCCATAACGGCGGCATAACCTGCCAGAAAGCCCGCTTCTTCGCGGTTAAAAACGATGCTGTAGGTATTTCCGCGGATCCGCGACTTTCCGCTGCCGCTGCCGTCCGTAGGAATTCCATCTATCAGAATAAACTCGGTCTCTCTCTCCTGCTGCTGCAGATCGTACACTGCGTTGGCCATCTCGTCGCCGACGCAGACGATCACATCCGCCCCGTCCTCAATCGCGGACAGCATGCCGCGGCGCGCGCCTGCCACCGTCGGGTCGTCCGGCGTATAAATCGTCGCCTCTTCACCGCTCTCCGTGGCGTAGGCCGATACACCCTGCCAGAGCTCCTGGCAGATTTCATAATATTCGCCGGTACTGGTATCTCCGACAAACGCGATGATCCTCGTGTCATTCCGGCTGCCGCAGCCGACGGGAACCGCGCAGAGCCCGGCCAGTAAAAACAGAGCAATTCGTTTTGATATGCTCTTACGCATTTCCTGCTTCTCCCCTTAAATCTATCAGAAAACGACAGCAGAACTGCCGACTGTATGCGTGAATAATGTGCCTGAAAAATAATCCAAACGTTAAAAAAACTCCCATTCCGGGAGTAAGGTTCACAAAGACACCACCGCAAAACGCCAGTTCCCCTATCCCGGCTTTTTCCAGTGATCCCCTCGTTAAAATTATACTCCGTTTTCAGTATACAAAACCTAACATCCAAATGTAACCCCATCAATGAAAAATATTGATTATGATTGTATTAAGTTTTTGTAACATTTAAGAACTGCCTTCTGTGCTATAATGCTCACATGAAAAAAGATTTCTGGACAAAAACACCTGTTGTTTTATTGATGACCCTGATCTGCTGCACGCTCTGGGGCAGCGCCTTCCCCTGCGTCAAAACTGGTTACCGCCTGTTTTCCATCGCGTCTGAGGACATGGCCGGCCAGCTTCTGTTTGCCGGAGTGCGCTTCGCGATGGCGGGCGTCCTGGTGATCCTGTTCGGGAGCATCGGCGCGCACACTTTTCTGCGTCCCAAAAAAGAATCTCTGCGGATGATCGCAGGGCTTTCGCTCGTGCAGACCGTCGGGCAGTACTTTTTCTTTTATATCGGTCTCGCGCACGCGTCCGGTGTCAGCGGCTCCATCATTGAGGCGGCGTCCTCTTTTTTCGCGATCCTCGTAGCGGCGCTCATCTTCCGCACGGAAACCCTCAACTCACGGAAAATCATCGGCTGCCTGATCGGATTCGCGGGCGTGCTGCTCATTCAGCTGCCGGGCAGCTCCCTTGATCTGCACATGCGTCTGAACGGCGAGGGCTTCGTCACCATATCCACCCTTATGTACGCTTTTTCCTCCTCCATGATCAAGCGCTTCTCTGCCAGAGAAGATACCGTTGTACTCAGCGGATATCAGTTTTTTGGCGGAGGCCTCGTGCTCGCCGCTGTCGGCGCGCTGATGGGCGGAAGGCTGACAGGCTTCACCCCGGCATCCACGGCACTCCTGCTGTATATGGCGCTGATCTCGGCGGTCGCCTACACGCTCTGGAGCATCCTGCTCAAATATAATCCGGTCAGCCGGAGCGCTATTTTTGGATTTATCAATCCCGTCATGGGCGTCCTGATGTCGGCCTTCTTCCTCGGAGAACAGAATCAGGCCTTCAGCATCTATGGACTGCTGGCGCTGGCGCTGGTTTCGGTCGGGATCATCGTCGTAAACCGCCCGGGCGCCACTCTGTCCGTAAACCGCCCCCATACTTAAAAAAGGGGCGTCGCGCTTTCCCAGACGAATATTCCTGAATTCCAGCAGCTTTGAAGGGTGACTCACATGATGAATTATCAGGAAACAGAACAGAAAAAGATACTCCGCTCAATTGAGCGCGGCCTTCTTGCACTCCTTGTCATAGATCCGGAAACGCGCGCGTACGAAGTGATTTATTCAGACGAGGCCTACAAGTCATACCCAAACCGCTACAGCGGAAAGGATTTTTTTCACGCGTGGCAGACAACCGGACTCTCTCTGATTTATGAGCCGGACCGTCTGCGTATGAAAGGCGAAATCAGCTGCGCTTCTTTGCAGGAGGCCATGCGTACTGCCGGCACCTTTCTCACAAGGTGCCGCTTCTTTGTGCGCGGAAATCCTGCCTGGTGCGCGATAAAGGTGGTACGGAATCCCGTTGACCCGGAAACATGGGTGCTCGGCATCCGGAATATCGACCAGGAGCTGCGTCATGAGCTGCAGCAGACCGAGGCTCTGGAGGAACTCCTCCGCCGCGAAAGCATCTACAGAGAAGCCATTCTGGCAAATTCAGCCGGTTACATGGAGGTGAATCTCTCCAGGAACCGGATCACAAGCAAAATCTACGATCACCGCGAGGACTGGATGCCGGTCGAACTGACTCTGCCCGAGCTTGGCGATCCGGTCCCATATGACGCGTTTGAGATTTGGTGGGGACAAAACATGGTTCTGTCTGACGCGGAGGAATTTCTCTCCTTCAGTAACTGCGCGCATCTTATCTCCTGTTTTGACAGAGGGGAGCGCATTGTCAGCATAGAGTGCAAGGCGAAAACAGTGAAGGGCGAGGCCAATATCTGCCGGGAGACCTACTATCTCTCAAAGGACACGCAAACTGGTGACATCCTGGCGATCTGTGTCCTCTATGATCTGACCCGGCAGCAACAGCGGGAACAGGACATGCAGGCTCTGCAGGAAACCCTCAAGCAGATGCGCATGAAAAACTTCATCAGCCAGATGCACCCGCATTTTCTCTATAACGCGCTGAGTTCTATTCGTGAAATCGTCCTGACAGATCCCGAGTACGGAGCGGATATGCTCTATGATTTCACCACGCATCTGCGGGCAAGTATCCGCGCCATGTCCAATGATAACAAAATCTGGTTTTCACAGGAACTTGAAAACATCAAAGCGTATGTAAACATCGAACAAATGCGGTTCGGTGACCGCCTAAAAGTAGTATACGACATTCAGGCCGCAGATTTTCAGATTATTCCACTCAGCATCCAGCCGATCGTAGAAAACGCCATTAAACACGGGCTCTATGAAAAAGGAGCCGAAGGAGGCACTGTCGCAATCCGCACACGCGAGTGGAATGACGGCGTAGAAATCATCGTGGCAGATGACGGGATCGGCTTTGATCCCGAGGCCATACGCCGGGAAATCCTGGACGGAAAGCGGGATTCGACGGGGCTGTTCAACCTGATTTTCCGCCTGGAAAACATGATGCAGGCAACTGTGGAACTCAGAAGCCGGCCAGGTGAAGGGACGACGGCCGTCATCCGCATCCCGGAAGACACACAAAGCTGTTAGTCTCCCGTTAGTGCCTCGATTATAGACTTTAAAGAACAAAGTCCGCAAGCGGACTTCAACTTCCCCATCCCCGCACTATCCGGCGCAAGGAGGCATCTATGAAGGCAATCGTGGTAGACGACGAGCAGATCATGCTGAACAGCTTTCTCCGGCTGAGCAGCGGTATCCCTGACCTGCAGATAATCGGTCAATTTCAAAATCCGGAGGACGCGCTGCGCTTTGTGGAAAGCCACCCTGTGGAGCTGGTTTTTCTCGATGTGAAAATGCCGTGTATGAGCGGAATCGAGCTTGCGGAGAAACTGCGCCTGAAAAAGCCCGACCTTCTGATTGTTTTCATCTCCGCATATGACGAATACATCCGCGAGTCAAACCGTATCGGGGGAGATTATTATATCGTAAAGCCGTACAAAACCAGAACCCTGGAAATCGCCATGGAGAAAATCCGGGTTCTGGCCGGACGGCAGACCGAACGGATCCATATCCGGACGTTCGGCCGGTTCAGTGTCCTGAAAGGAGAAAGGCCGGTTCCTCTCCGCGGAAAGGCCAAAGAAATTCTCGCGCTGGTCGTGACCCGGCGCGGCAAAGAAATCAGCAACGAGCAAATCTACCGGACACTTTGGGAAGACCGCGCATACAGCAACCAGAACATGACAGTCTATTATAACGCGCTCCGGCGGCTGAAGCAGACCCTCGCGCAGGAAAAACTGGAGGATCTTCTGATCTCTACCACACGCGGCCAGATGGTCAACACCGCTCTCTTCGACTGCGACTACTATGACTGGCTGGACGGGCATCCCTCCGGCACCGAAGCCTTCGAAGGCGAATTTTTGTCCGAATATTCCTGGGGTGAATTCATTCTCGGAGGCATGGTGAGCAAACTTACGGAATTGTAAGGAACTGTACAGAAATATATGGAATTGTGAAGAACCGTACAGAAATATACGGCATTGTGAAGAACCGTACAGAAATAACTTGATCATTTTCCGCAGATAATTTTTTGCGTGCAAAAAGAAAAACGCAGGATTTATTTGTATAACAGCAATCTTCAAACGCCCCCGTGGGCGTTTTTTTTGTTAGTCCTCCGTTAGTTATTTCCGATTAAAATTTACCTTGCAATCTTTAAAGAGATCTGGAGGAAAAACAGCATGAGGAAACTTTTTGCAGCACTGCTGGCAACTGCGTTGATTCTGTCAGCAACAGAAACAAAAGGTCTGACTGTCCGGGCAGATAAAGGAAACACCGTTGTCTCCGGTACAGATGTGGTTCAGGCAGATAAAGGAAATACCGTTATCTCCGGCACAGATGTGGTTCAGGCAGACCAGAATTACAGCGGCGGCACGAAAGCAGACAGGCGCGTCTCTCAAACAGACAGCAGCAACGATGAGAAAGACGCAGACAGTAAAGATACAGATGGCAAAAAAACAGATGAGAAAAAAACAGATGGCGAAGATACAAATGACAAGGGCACAGATGGTAAAGATACAACCGGTGAAGATACAACCGGCGAAGATACAGATGTGAGAATCAACTACGGTACTGAAAAGGACATGGCTGATCAGGAGAAAAATGCTGACAGCAGCGACGCTTCCGGCAGCAGTCCGGCCAGTCTGAAGAAAGACACTGATACTGCCGGCACTTCTGGCAGCAGCACGGCTGTTCCAGAAAAAGGCACCGATACTGATGGTGTTTCCGGCAGCGACACTTCCGGTCCGGATGAAGAAGCTGATACTGTCGGTACTTCCGACAGCAGCATGGTCGATCCGCAGAAGGATGTTAAAAGTACCGGCAGTTCCGGTATCAACACGGCTGATTCAGCGGAAACCACTGATACTGCCGGCACTTCCGGCAGCAGCTCAGCCGCCGGAAATAAAAACACGGAAGAAGACAGTTCGCTCCGCAGCGCCCGGAAATCCACTCCTCTCCGCGCGCCGGAAGCAGGAACTGACGCTTCCCGGCACTTTCATGCTGTAATCACAACCAGACAGGATACGTTTACATCCGGAGAAACGGCTCTCGTTTCGGTCAAATATACCATCGACGAAAATACAATCTCACCGGGAGACTATGTGACTGTAATCATTCCGGCAGATATTGCGGCCAGCGCTTCTTTTTCCGTCAGTCATCAGCACTTTTCCAAGGTTGAAGATCTCGGCGGCGGGCAGTACCGGCTGATCTTTGGGGATGACGCGGCCACTTCCCTGAGCGGCAGCATGACGATCCGCGTAACCACTTCTGCAGATGAGACAGTGACCGACACCATCACTGCAGGAGACGGCAGCAAAACCATTACTGTCATTCCCTCCGGAGGCGGCGATGAAGGTGTCGGCGTCTTTTCTGACGAGGCTATCATGAAGGACGGACTCGGCAATGAAGGGATGTCCTACGGCGGTTATGATTACAGCGATGATCCGCCGGCCCAGATAGGAATCTTTGACGCCTCTCAAGACCAGACTTTCACATACCGCCTGTTCGTCAACCGGAAAAATGTTTCAATGACAAACGTAACTGTACGCGATACACTGCCGGACGGGATGTATTTCTCCGGCGGCGCGGACAGCGTGCAGTGTTACAGAATAGATGCCTCCACGATGACCCGCACAGATATCCAAGTGACAGATGCGGCCATCTCTGTCTCCGGGCAGAACCTCTCCGTATTTCTGGGGGATATCGATTACCCGGTCGAAATTGAGTACAGTGTGTATGTACCTGCGCAGACGTCCGTCTATCTGCGGAACCACTCTGAAGTGGTCTACACCCAGGACGGAGAGACACATAAGGAGCACCGGGATTACATTGCCCAGAGCAGCGATTACGCGGCCGCCAACGGCGTCAAGTCTGCCGATAAAAGCTATATCTCCGAAGATCCTGCCGACCAGTGGGTTACCTATACCATCCATTTCTGGAATGAAAACGGATTTGAAGCCGGCGAAATCAGCCTGACTGACGATCTCGATGACTATGTGGATTTTCTGTACGCAGATGATAATGAATACTTCACTGTCTCCGAAGACAGTACCGATCCTTCTCTGCTGCACATAAAGAATACAAGTGCTATCCCGAAGAGTTCAGACGTATTCGTCACCTTTGTGTGCAGCTTCCGTCGTGTCCCAGTCGGATACACTGTATCGAACACCGTGGGCGGCAACACGACGAAAACAAAAAAGGTCTCAGGCTCGGCTGTTCTCCCTGCAGTCAAAACTGTAAACGGCAAGGCTCCCGGGTCAGACGAAACGTTCTCCTTCCTGCTGCAGGACGGGAATCAAAAACGTCTGCAGACGGCAAAATGCGCTGCAGACGGCAGTATTGCCTTCCGGCCGCTTTACTATGGCGCGGAAGATTTTGGAAAAACATTCACTTATTATGTTTCCGAAATAATTCCAGATGAAGACACAGACTGCACCTATGATACGTCCATTTATCGTGTCACTGTATCTGTTGGCAGCCAGGCTGATGAGAACGGTCTCATTCCAACGACCGTTTCCATCGAGAAGGATGACGCACAGGCAGACGAAATCATCTTCAATAACGAAAAGCCTGAACCGACCCCGACGCCGGAGGTGACACCTACCCCTGAACCTACGCCCACACCAGAAGTGACTCCTACTCCTGAACCAACGCCCACACCAGAAGTGACTCCTACTCCTGAGCCAACGCCTACTCCTGAAGTAACACCAACTCCAGAGGTGACGCCAACTCCTAAGACAACACCCACACCGGAAGTGACTCCTACGCCTGAAGTGACGCCCACTCCTGAGACAACGCCTGCGCCTGAAGTAACACCAACTCCTGAGGTGACGCCCACTCCTGAAGTAACACCAACTCCAGAGGTGACGCCTGCGCCGGAAACGACACCGGGTGCAACCCCCAAAGCCACTCCGCAGGCGACCGAAAAGCCGAAACGCAAAACAACCTACACGCCTGCGGTTCACGACAACGGCACGCCCAAACCGCCTGCGGCTTCTGCTTCTTCTCCGGAAACCGGTGACCGGGCAGAACCCCTGCTCTGGCTCCTTCTGGGACTGCTGGCCGCAGCAGTTCTGGGGATTTTAATCCGGAGGAGCAGAATGTCCCGATAATCTATAAAGTATATAGCCCATTTACTCGATAGTACATGCAGTCTATCGCCCGTGTTGTATATCGCCCGTATAATAATCTATAGCAACATTCATCACGCAGGCTTAAGGAAACACTGATTAATACACGGAAGAGTCGGATGATCTGACGCAGCCGAGCATCTGAATCAATCCCTCGCCGCTCACGTCCGGCTCTTCCTCGTATACGGCGATATGATATAGATCCGCGCTCCGGTCATAGAAGGACGGATACAGAAATCCACAGTACGGAGCATTGGCCTCATAGTCGCCGCGCACCGGAGAGACTGTGCAGATCAGGTACTCATATACCTCCTCCGACTCCCACTGCTCAGCTTTATCAGTCCCCACACGTGGGATATCATAAATACCGTGGAACAGAAAAAGCGCGAACGGTCTGCCTTTTGGCAGGTTTTCTGCCGCCACCTCATAAAAAGTCTCCAGCAGCGCGTCATTCTTCAAACCTGCTTCCATGATTGTGTCAAGAAGACGCATCATATCCCCGGATTCCCTTGTCTCTCCAGGAAAATCGATCTCAATCAGCTGCCGGTTTGTCTCTGCAAAAGGAACCGTCTTCGCCAGCTTCAGGTTCTTTTCCTTCTCCTTTGCGGAGAGGTTCAGAAAATTCGTGTTAAACGTCCCGTCGATATAACTGTCTTCATCAAAGTAGCAGCCGGCGATGCGGTCTATCGAAGAACGGGCGGGCGTCATCCGCCGGGTCAGTTCCAGCATGTCTTCTCTTCTCAGCATAATTATTTCCTCTGTATTCTGAAATCTGTCGATCTGTTTTTTGTGGGTACGGCATCGTCGCTTGAGGCCAACGCAGTTATGCGGTTTCTCAGGCAAGTAAAATGGCAGGTTAATTTGGGAAGCGATGTACTTACTGCCTCTGCGTGGACACCCTGATCGGGTCTGCCGCGTCCCTTCCGTAAAAGCGAAATGTGATATTTCCGTTTTTCCGCACACTGTACAGATTTGTGAGTTTGGAAATTTTTCTGCGCTTTCCTGTGGACAAATTCCATTTCCCCCGCTTTTCTGTGCTGTCACAGTAGAACGCGAACGCGGGCTTTATCATTTTGATCGTGGCTGGCGTGTCAGACGCGCCATGGTGAGAAAGCTTGTAGAGGTCGGCACCGGGATCGACATGCTTCTGCTTCATCAGATCAAACACTTCTTTGGTGATGTCGCCTGCCGTCAGATACGACAATCCGCCAGCAGTGATTTTCGTCACGAGTGAGCGGTCATTCATGTACTCAAAAAATCCCTTTGAGAGTGTGCACCGGCACCCGCACCAGATCACGCGCGCCCGGGCCTTCCCGATTCGAAAGGAAGATCCCTTTTTCAGATAAGTGACGGGTATCTTTTCTGTCTTGGCTTTTTTGATAACCTCTCTCGCGCCGTACAAACCCGCGGCAGGGATCCCGCTCCAGCATCTGACGGCATTTTCGTACCAGGATCTGCGGTTGTACCGGGCACCGGCACAGTTTCTGACCCACGTCGTCTTTGGCAGATACAGGCGCTTAATGTGAAAATACGGATCGTCCATCAGCTGCCAGAGATAGAAAAAATGATCTTCGTGCCAGTGTGAGAGATACAGGCTCAGCTTCCGGATTTTACGGGCTTTCAGATAGCGGATTACCTTGCCGGTGTCGTCATTGTTTGCGGTGTCCATCAGAAGGTACTCGCCGTCTGATGACACGAGAACGGCGTCGCCCCCTTCTACGCGGTCCGAGCCATAATCAAGTGCCGTGACCGTCATGACAGGAGGCGATGCCCGACCTGGGACTGTGGCCGCGGCTTGTGCAGAATCCGGTGACGTGATCCAGGTTACGACTGGAAACGCGAAGCACAAACACACAAATAACAAGCGCAAAACCCTCTTCATACCGCCTCCGTTTCCAGTAAATTTCCAAATGATAGGACAATTATTATGATAAATATTGATATAGGTTCTGTTATTCACTAACTCTCATCTTATTATTATATCTGCAATTCGCAATTTGTCACCCAAAAGATCAGATTCTATTCCTGTTTTCATTGAAAAATGTAAAAAATACATATATAATAATCAGTAGCAGCGCAGATGCTGCTGATTAGTTGTGATTTTTTAGAGGATTTTGAGAGGAGATTAGGGAATGGCAGAAAACATTAGTATTTCGGAATATAATGCATTTGGACCTTGGGTATATGAGATTACAGAATCGCATCCGGTTCCCCGTCTGTTTGCCCCCTTCTTTAATGAAGACGATCAGGCTCTTATGAAAATCAAGATTCCAAGAGAGATCGATCGCAGAAACGCAACGCCCGATATGGATCTGTACGACTATGTAATCGCCCTGTATGAGGATCAGCTTCGCATTCTGGAGCGTCAGGATAACACAGTAAAGGGGCATACCATTTACGCTCACGACTTCATGGGAATCCGCGTTTATAAAAACCTGCTGATCGCCGCCTGCACCGTCTTTTCCTCTGACGGCGCCACATCATTCTCATTTAACACGGTTTCCATCGATGTTGTCGAAGATTTTGTTGAACTGGCGATTAAAACGATGGCAAAGAAAAACCAGACCGATGAAATGCCCGATATCACAGCCCTGCCGGTTTCTTCATCCGAGCCGGAGAGCATGCTGATACAGTCCATGCTGCACAAACTCAATATGAAAAGAAACGATATTTCGCAGGGCGCTCTTCAGAATGCCGTGGATGTCTACCGCAAGGGAGATACCGCGACGATGATCGAGCGTATGGTCTGGAAAGAGATGAACCCGGAAGCGCTTCATCTCTACACAGACAAGGATCTGATTATTCTGGAGAACGGATTCTTCCCGAACCGCGCAGGCATGCCGGACTTTGGTTATACCTACACGGTCATTCCGCTGAATAAGATCAGCGGCGTAGAGATCACCGAGTCCCAGGAGTACTCTCTCCTGAATGTCTGCACACTCTACGTAGGTCCGAACAGAATTAAATATCATTATGATATTGATAATGAGGAAGTCACCACATTCTACGAGGCAATTAAGAATCTCTGATTCCACAAAGCTTTCGGATAGTTCACAGTCTTTGATTAAAAAAGGGAGCTGCCATCCGTGATGGCACTCCCTTTTTTCAGCGGAGACGAAGGGATTCGAACCCCCGTACCGGGATGAACCGGTAAACGCATTTCGAGTGCGCCGCGTTATGACCACTTCGCTACGTCTCCTGATCTGCCGGGTAGAGTTCAGGGGAGGCGGAGGCCTTCTCCTGCATACCAGCATAAATACCAGTTACGATTGTACCAAAACATGACATATGCCGCAAGCACAACTTTTCGATATTTTTCGTCTTTATTTCTTTTTTTATTTTACTTGATTTCTGCTGTTTCGACCAGATACCGGATCTTCTGATCGTGTTTCTGGTCTGCAAGAATCAGTGCCCGGAATCCATCCAGTGTGTCTGTCAGCTCTTTTTCCGCCAGCTCACCGATCTTTTGCATCCCGTCCTGGTTCAGATCCTTGATGCCGTCCGCCAGTTCTTTGATTCCTTTTTTCATTTCATCATATCCGGACAACAGCTGGGTTCCTCCCGAGGACAACCCGGACGCGCCGCCGGACAGCTGCGCAGCGCCTTCTGAGAGCTTTGATACGCCTTCTGTGTAGCCCTTGATTCCTTCCAGCAGGCCAGAGGCTCCTTCGGACAGCGCGCTGATTCCTTCCGTGAGCTGTTCAAGCTGGCCGGATGAGTCGCCGCCGGCACTTTCGAGCGCGCTTCCCAGCGCTTCCTGAAGCGCAGCGCCGGCGGCCGCTGCCGCCGCGCCGCCCGCCGC
>JAFVEX010000016.1 GCA_017475785.1 Eubacterium sp.
CTGGAGAAAGAAGCGAGACATCTCCGCGGAATTTGTTGATAATGTACCCGCGAATACGGCTCTGCTCCTCTTTTGTCAGAAGCGCCGTCGTCCCATAGAGCTGCGCGAACACTCCGCCGCGGTCAATGTCTCCGACCAGAAGAACCGGCGCGGAAGCAAGCTTGGCCATATCCATGTTCACAAAGTGATCCGCGTCCTTCAGGTTGATTTCAGCCGGGCTTCCCGCTCCTTCAATGACAATAATATCGTACTCTTCCGCCAGCGTATTCCAGGCGGAAAGAACATTCGGGATCAGTTCTTTTTTAAACGAAAAGTAGTCGCGCGCGTCGTAGTTTCCGATACTCTTCCCGTTCACGATCACCTGTGACCCGGTGTCGTTCGTCGGCTTCAGAAGGATCGGATTCATCTCGGCGCGGGGACGGATCCCCGCGGCCTCCGCCTGCATGACCTGCGCGCGTCCCATCTCCAGCCCTTCCTCGGTCACATAGGAATTCAGCGCCATATTCTGCGCCTTAAAAGGCGCGCAGGACCAGCCGTCCTGGTGGAAGATTCTGCAGAGTCCGGCCGCCACAAGGCTCTTGCCGACATTTGACATGGTTCCCTGAACCATAATAGCTTTTGCCATGTTTACCCCCCAGCTGCATCTGATACGAATCCCTGATGAAAAGCTTTATATCTTTTTAACAGGTTCTGGTACATAAACGAACTTCAGCTCTCCGCAGAACCGCAAATCTCATCAAGCGCCTTCGCGAGCACGAGATTGTCTTCGTGGCGGCGAACAGCGATTCGGAACCAGCCCTCTGAGAGCCCCCTGTAATTCGCGCAGTCCCTGATCAGGATCCCGCGCTCCAGGAGCCGTGCGCAAAGCCATTTGGGCGCCTGAAACAGCAGATAATTGCTTTCACTTAGATAAACGGAAAACCCATGATCCTGAAGGCAAGCTTCCAGATAACAGCGTTCCTGCCGGATAACCCGGACGGCCTTTTCCAGATATGCGGTCTCCTGCAGCGCCGCGATTCCGGCTTTTTCCGCGGGAACAGAAATATTCCACGGCTGAACCGTCTTCCGCATGGCCATCAGCAGGCCGGAATCCGCTGTCATTCCGTAACCAAGCCGCAGCCCCGGCACAGCAAATGACTTTGTAAAAGACCGCAGGACAAACAGATTGGGAAAGGACTCCAGCAGCTCCCCTCCAACGGCATTCTCCGGATAATCCGAGAGCATGATAAAACATTCATCCAGAAATACATGTACCTTTTTTTCAAGACATGCCGTGAGGATCTTGTGTAATACGTCTGGTGAAATCATGCTGCCGTTTGGGTTATTTGGGCTGCAGAGCATGACCACGGAAATATCACCGTCCGACAGACGCTCCTGCAGCCTATCTTCCGGCAGGCAAAACGCCTCTTCCGGAAGCAGCGGCAATTCCACGACCTGGCTGCCATGTGCTTCCAGCGCGCGCCTGTACTCCGAAAAAGAAGGTTCCGGCACCAGTACACGGGCAGGTTTCAGCGCTGACACATAGCTGTCGATGAGCTCAGCAGCTCCGTTTCCAAAGATCAGATAATCCTTCGGTATATTCAACACTTCTGCCAGCGCCCTGCGGAGGCTGGTCTGTTCCGGATCCGGATAGCGCCACAGCTCAGACGCCCCGGATGCCGCGGCCTGTATGACCGATTTTGGCGTGCCAAGTGGGTTTAAATTAACAGAATAATCCAGTTTTACCGGATCGCGGTAGATATTTCCGCCGTGTGCGTTTTTCATATATAATTCCCTGAGATCCCGGACGTAGTGTCTCAATCCGGAAACCCACTCTTTCAATGATGCAGCAGAAAAATGATAACCAGAATGCGGATTGCGGAAAACAGCACCAGCGCCGCGGCAGACGCGCGCTGCATCAGCTTATTTGCCAGTGCGATATCGCCTGCTTCCGGCTCGCGTGTCGGATCTCCCAGCGTATCCTTCCTGTGAAGCGTCCCGAAGTAGCTGGCGTCCCCGCCCAGCATAATTCCGAGTGCGCCAGCCATTGCGGATTCTCCCTGCGCCGAATTCGGACTCGGATGCTTTCTGCGGTCCCGCAGGAAAATTTTCCATGCCTGCAGCCGGTCAAAATCCGGCTTTCCCGCGGCTGCGATCATCAAGAGCGCAGTCAGACGAGAAGGGATCAGGTTGGCCAGATCATCCAGCCGCGCAGCCGTGGTTCCAAACCACTGGTATCGCTGGTTGCGGTAACCGATCATGGAATCCATTGTATTGATGGATTTATACAAAAAACCACCAGCCGCGCCACCGATCATCATATAGAACATCGGGGCGACAACACCGTCAGAGGCGTTTTCCGCAACCGTCTCGACAGCTGCCCGGATAATCGATGGCTCATCCAGAAAGTCCGTGTCACGTCCGACGATTCTTCCAAGTGACTCCCGCGCGTCCTCAATCTCTTCGCGCCGGAGGTCATGGAACACGCGCATGCTCTCTACCTGCAGGGATCTGCAGGCCAGAAGCTGCCAGCACCAGAACACTTCCAGCGCAAGACCAAGCGGCAGCGCGATGTGATAACAAAACCAGACCGCGGCAAAGCTCCCGCCAGTAAAGATCAGAATAATAAAGACCGCAAGCAAAGTGCCGGCCGCCCTCTCCCCTCGCTTTGTCGCCGGAAATATCCGCCGCGTCAGCCGCTCCAGAAGACTGATCATTGTTCCGATCAGCCTGACCGGATGTTACAGCCAGCGCGGATCCCCGAA
>JAFVEX010000117.1 GCA_017475785.1 Eubacterium sp.
GAGAAGCGAAATCGAGCGGGAGTGCTTCCGCCTGAATGCCCGGATCGAGCGGCTGAATGAGTCGAGGGATCAGCTGGTGGAGTACCTGTGGGAGGAATATCAGATTTCTCCGGATCAGGCACATCCGCAGCCCGGTCTGGAAGAAGCCTCACAGACCGAACTGAAACGGCGGTCCGGGGAGCTGAAGAAATCCATCCGCGGTCTGGGAAACATCAACATCAACGCAATTGAAGAATACAGAGAGCTGAAGACGCGGCACGATTTTCTCGAAGGGCAGCACGCGGATCTGATCAAGGCGGCGGACGCGCTCCGGGGGATCATCCGGCAGCTGGACGACGGAATGCGCAGGCAGTTCAAGGAGACCTTCTCCCTGATCAAAGTGGAGTACGATAAGGTTTTCCAGGAACTTTTCGGCGGCGGAAAAGGAACGCTGGAGCTTGTGGAGGACGCGGACATTCTGGATGCGGGAATCATCATAAACGCGCAGCCGCCCGGAAAGAAGCTTCAGAACATGATGCAGCTTTCCGGCGGAGAAAAAGCGCTGACGGCGATCGCGCTTCTGTTCGCGATACAGAACCTGAAACCGTCCCCGTTCTGTCTGCTGGACGAGATCGAGGCGGCGCTGGATGACTCAAACGTCGTCCGGTACGCGGAATATCTGCACAAGTTGACAAAGAATATCCAATTCATTATCATAACTCACAGAAGAGGCACCATGGCAGCCGCGGACAGGCTCTATGGAATTACCATGCAGGAAAAAGGTGTTTCAACGCTCGTCTCCGTCAATCTGATCGAGAAGGATCTGGATCAGTAAGAAGAACCGACACGCGGGCAGAAAACAAAAAGAACGACAAGGAGGCGCCATTGGCTGAAGAAAAAAGCGGATTCTTTAAGCGTCTGATGAAAGGACTGTGGGGATCCCGGATCGACGAGGATTTCTACGAGGAGCTCGAGGAGATTCTTATCATGGGAGACATCGGTGTCGCGACAACGACGGCGATTCTCGATGATCTCCGCGATAAGGTCAGGCAGTACAATATCAGGTATACAGATGAGTGCAGGCATTTTCTGATTGAAACCATCAAAGATCAGATGCACGTCGAAGAAGAGGCTTATGACTTCGCGGACAAAAAATCGGTTGTGCTGATCGTAGGCGTAAACGGCGTGGGAAAAACGACCACAGTCGGGAAGCTGGCCTGGAACCTGAAAAACGAGGGAAAACGGGTCATTCTGGCCGCCGCTGACACCTTTCGCGCAGCCGCGACCGAGCAGCTGCAGATGTGGGCGGACCGCGCCGGCGTAGAGATCATTTCTGCGCATGAGGGCGCCGACCCGGGTTCTGTATTATTTGACGCGGTCTCAGCGGCGAAATCCAGAGACGCGGACATTCTGCTCTGTGATACGGCAGGCCGTCTGCACAACAAGAAAAATCTGATGAACGAGCTCGGGAAGCTGTACCGTATCATCGGACGGGAGTACCCGGACGCGCACCGGGAGACGCTCGTGGTGCTCGACGCGACCACCGGACAGAACGCGCTTGCGCAGGCGCGGGAGTTTCATGAGGCGGCGAATCTTACGGGTATTATCCTGACAAAGCTTGACGGGTCCGCAAAGGGCGGAATCGCTGTCGCCGTGCAGGCAGAGCTCGGCGTTCCGGTTAAGTACATCGGCGTCGGAGAAAAGCTGGAAGATCTTCGCCGGTTTGACCCGGATCAGTATGTAGATGATTTATTTGCTGTTGATGAAAACAGCGCATCCTGAGTGTTGAATTGGCAGAAACCGCGGCAGACCGCGGAATAGAGCGAGGAAGACAGAATGCTTACATTAGAAAAATTTGAAGAAGCAACGGATGTCGTCCGCAAGGTCACGGCTGACACAAAGCTTGTGTACAGCGAACACTTCAGCGAGCTGACGGGAAACAAGATTTTCCTGAAACCGGAGAACATGCAGGTGACCGGGGCATATAAAATCCGCGGCGCGTATTACAAAATCAGCACGATGAGCGAAGAGGAGCGCGCCCGCGGCCTGATTACTGCGTCAGCAGGGAACCATGCGCAGGGCGTTGCGTATGCCGCGAAGGCATACGGCGTGCCGGCAACGATTGTCATGCCGACGACGACACCGCTGATCAAGGTGGAGCGCACGCGCGCGTACGGCGCGCAGGTGGTTCTGCACGGAGATGTGTATGACGACGCCTGCGAGAAGGCACTTCAGCTGGCTGAGGAAGAGGGTTATACCTTCATTCATCCGTTTGACGATCTGACTGTGGCGACAGGTCAGGGAACCATAGCCATGGAGATTGTGAAGGAGCTTCCTCTGGTCGATTACATTCTGGTTCCGGTCGGCGGCGGCGGACTGGCAACAGGTATTTCGACGCTGACCAAGCTGCTCAACCCCAAAATCCGCGTGATCGGCGTTGAGCCTGCCGGCGCGAACTGCCTGCAGGTCTCACTTGAGAAGGGAGAAGTTACGACGCTCCCGCAGGTCAGTACAATTGCCGACGGCACGGCCGTCAAGCGTCCTGGAGAGCAGATTTTCCCCTATTTGCAGGAGAATCTGGATGACATCATCACGGTCGAGGATGACGAGCTGGTCGTCGCGTTCCTCGACATGGTAGAAAACCATAAGATGATCGTGGAAAACTCCGGCCTTCTGACGGTCGCGGCGCTGAAGCACCTCGATGTCAGAGGAAAGAAGGTGGTTTCCGTCCTCAGCGGCGGAAACATGGACGTTATTACGATGTCGCAGGTCGTCCAGAACGGCCTGATCGCGCGGGACCGGATCTTTACGCTTTCTGTCCTGCTTCCAGACCGTCCGGGTGAACTCGTGCGCGTGTCAACTGTTATCGCGGAACAGCAGGGCAACGTTGTCAAGCTGGAGCACAACCAGTTCTACAGCACCAACCGCAATGCGGCAGTGGAGCTTCGGATCACGATGGAGGCATTTGGCACAGAGCACAAAATGCGGATTATCGACGCGCTTGAGGAGGCCGGCTTCAGGCCGAAACAGATCAGAGCACAATTATGAAGAAACCTGGAAAATCAGTCCTGAATATCGTCTTCCTCGCAGCCATTCTCGCGCTGACATTTGTCAGCCTGCTGCGGGGAGAGAGCATTCCGGATCTGATCCGGGGCATGCGGGCCGCCGACGGCAGATTTCTGCTGCTGGCTGTCCTTTTTGTACTCCTTTTTCTTGCCGGACAGGCACTCGTGATCTATCTGATGCTGCGTGCCCTGCACATCCGTTGCAGTCTGTGGAAATGCATGCTCTTTTCCTTTACCGGGTATTTTTTCTGCAATATAACGCCATTTCAGAGCGGCGGTCCTCCCGCGCAGATCATCAGCATGCGCAAGGAGGGAATCCCTGTTCCGATCGCGTCTATTGTCATCCTTGTCATGACATTTCTGTTTAAGCTGGTGCTCGTCGTCATCGGAATTCTTTATCTGATTTTCGGACAGCGGCTGATCCACGCCTATCTTCTCGATGTGCTTCCCGTCTTCGGTGTGGGATTGTTTCTTACCATCGGCTTTTCCTATCTGCTCGCGATGTTTATCTTTTACACGCCGCTTTCAAGTAAGGCAGCGCTGATTTTTCTGGACTGGCTTGAGGAGAAACATATTTTTAAACACAAGGAAGGCCGCAGAGAGAGCTGGATTGCCTTTCTTGAGCGCTACGGACAGACATCCGGGTTTTTCAGGAATCACAAGCTTCTGCTGATCATCCTGTTTGCGATCACGGTCGTTCAGCGGTTCATGCTGTTTCTTGTTACTTACTTCGTGTACCGCGCGTTCCGTCTGTCAGGGACTTCGGCGTGGACAATCTCCGTGCTGCAGTCAGCGATCTCCATCGCCGCCGACATGCTGCCTCTTCCGGGAGGCGCCGGCGCGAGCGAGGCAGTGTTTGTCAGAGTGTTCAGACCAATTTTCGGGTCTGGGAAAATACTGCCGGGCATGCTCCTGTCCCGCGGGATTTCGTATTATGTACAATTGATTTTCTGCGGTATTATGACGGTTGTCTCAAAATTTGTCATCGGCAGAGGCCGTGACGCGCAGGCGGAAGTAGCAGAAAGCCGGAAGGTGAGGCACACAGATGAACAGGCCAAATTATCAAAAGCTTCTGGATAAGCAGATTGCCCGGCTGGCGCAGTCCCGGAGGGTTCCCACGCTGCTGCTGCACAGCTGCTGCGCGCCATGCAGCAGTTACGTGCTGGAATACCTGTCTCAGTATTTCAGGATAACGGTTTTATATTATAATCCCAATATCTCGCCGGAGGAAGAATACCGTGCGCGCGCCGCGGAGCAGGAAAGGCTGATTCGCGAGATGCCGCATGTACAGGCTGTGACGTATCTGGAAGGAGCTTATGAGCCGGAGCGGTTTGAGGAGGCGGCCGCCGGATATGAGGATGCTCCGGAGGGAGGCGCGCGCTGCGCGCGGTGCTTTCGTCTCCGCCTGCAGGAGGCAGTGGACTGCGCGGACAGGCTCGGGCTGGATTACTTTGCGACGACACTTACGATCAGTCCGCTGAAAAATGCGGAGATGATCAATCAGATCGGCGCGGAGATTGCCCTAGGGCATCGCGCCGAATACCTACCATCCGATTTTAAGAAGAAAAACGGATTTAAGCGATCCATAGAATTATCGGAAGAATACGGGCTGTACCGGCAGAATTACTGCGGCTGCAGATTCTCGCGGGGAGAGGCGGCAAAGTCCTTGGAAAAAGGACTTTTGGCATCCCAAACTTATAAATAATACACAGGAGAGATACGATATGGCACAACTTTGGGGCGGACGTTTTACAAAGGAGACAGATAAACTGGTCTATGCGTTTAACGCGTCGATCGGCTTTGACCAGCGGTTTTACCGGCAGGATATCCGCGGCAGCCTGGCGCACGTCAGAATGCTGGCAAAGCAGGGAATCCTGACCGAAGCAGAACGTGACCAGATCATCAGCGGCCTTGAGAGCATTCTGGCGGATGTCGAGAGCGGCGTGCTGCAGATCACAGAAGAATATGAAGATATCCACAGCTTTGTGGAGGCAAATCTGATCGACCGGATCGGGGATGCGGGAAAGAAGCTGCATACCGGGCGGAGCCGCAACGACCAGGTTGCGCTCGATATGCGCCTCTATGTGCGGGACGAGATCGACGCGATCTCTGAGGAGGTGCGGACACTGCTTGCTGCTCTGCTGGAGCAGATGGAAGCAAATGTACACACCTATATGCCTGGATTTACGCATCTGCAGAAGGCGCAGCCGGTTTCACTCGCGCATCATCTGGGCGCGTATTTCGAGATGTTCCGCCGCGACGCGGAGCGGCTGGCAGATGTGCGCAGGCGCATGAACCAGTGTCCGCTCGGGGCAGGCGCCCTGGCAGGGACGACCTATCCGCTTGACCGCGCCTACACGGCAGAGCTTCTGGGGTTTGATATCCCCACCCGCAACAGCATGGACAGTGTTTCCGACAGGGACTACCTGATTGAACTGCTCAGTGCGATGACCACAGTGATGATGCATCTCTCCAGATTTTCGGAGGAGGTCATTATCTGGAATTCAAACGAATACCGCTTTGTCGAGATCGACGACGCCTACAGCACCGGCAGTTCTATTATGCCGCAGAAGAAGAATCCGGACATCGCAGAGCTGGTCCGCGGCAAAACAGGGCGTGTGTATGGCGCTCTGATGCAGCTGCTGACGACGATGAAGGGACTCCCTCTCGCGTATAACAAGGATATGCAGGAGGATAAGGAACTGACATTTGACGCAATTGACACGACGAAAGGATGTCTCGCGCTGTTTTCCGGCATGCTTCGCACGATGCAGTTCCGGAAAGATGTCATGGAAGCCTCCGCCAAAAACGGATTTACGAACGCGACGGATGTGGCGGACTATCTGGTCGGAAAAGGTGTGCCGTTCCGCGACGCGCACGGAATTGTCGGAAGGATGGTTCTTGCGTGTATCGGCCGCGGCTGCGCGCTGGATGATCTGACGCTTGAGGAGTTCCGCGCGTTCAGTCCTGTGATTGAGGATGATGTCTTCGATGCGATCAGCATGCAGAATTGTGTCGAAAAGCGCAATACGACAGGCGCGCCCGGGGAAGCGGCGATGAGAGAGGAAATTGCAGCCTGCCGGGCATTTCTCGGACTGTGACAGCAAAAAAACGGATCGACTGTGACCGGGACTGAACAGTTATCAAAATACACAAAAACAGACTTGATTTTTTGGACAAATTGACTTACAATATGTTTCATGCGTACAAATGTGCGCGATAGACGGACAAACGATACACCGAAATATCAGTTTACATGATTGACGATAACGAAAAGGAGTGAGGAATCAAATGGATAAGAAATTACGGGTCGGTATTCTGGGCGCAACCGGAATGGTCGGACAGCGTTTTGTGACACTGATGGATGGACATCCCTGGTTTGAGGTGACTGCGGTCGCGGCAAGCGCCCGAAGCGCGGGACAGACCTACGAGGAGGCGGTCGGCAGCAGATGGAAAATGGAAACGCCGATGCCGGATTATATTAAGCAGATGCCGGTTCTGAACATTCAGGAAATCGACAAAGTGACGGCAAACGTTGATTTTGTGTTCTCTGCGCTGAATATGCCGAAGGACGAGATTAAGAAGATTGAGATCGCGTACGCAAAGAGCGAGACGCCGGTCGTGTCCAACAACAGCGCGCACCGCTGGACGCCGGATGTGCCGATGGTAATTCCGGAGATCAACGATGACCACTTCGACATCATTCCGGAGCAGAAAAAACATCTCGGCACAACCCGCGGATTTATCGCTGTCAAGCCGAACTGCTCGATCCAGAGCTACACACCGGTTCTGACTGCCTGGAAGGAGTTTGAGCCGTACGAAGTGGTTGTCACCACGTATCAGGCGATCTCCGGCGCAGGCAAGACCTTTGCGGACTGGCCGGAGATGGTGGAAAACATCATCCCGTACATCGGCGGCGAGGAAGAGAAAAGCGAGCAGGAGCCGCTTCGGATCTGGGGTCACATTGAAAATGGTGAGATCGTCAAGGCAGAAGGGCCGAAGATCACCTGTCAGTGCATCCGCGTGCCGGTACTGAACGGACACACAGCGGCTGTATTCGTGAAGTTCCGCAGGAAGCCTACGAAGGAACAGCTGATCGAAAAGCTGCGTTCGTTCAAAGGCGCGCCGCAGGAGCTGGAGCTTCCCAGCGCGCCGAAGCAGTTCATCCAGTACCTCGAGGAGGATGACCGCCCGCAGGTAAAACTGGATGTCGATTATGAGCGCGGCATGGGCGTGTCCATCGGAAGGCTCCGTGAGGATTCCGTGTACGACTGGAAGTTCGTCGGCCTGTCGCACAACACCTTGCGCGGCGCAGCCGGCGGAGCAGTTCTTTGCGCGGAGACACTTGCAGCAAAGAAATACATTACAGCGAAGGAAGATTAATTCTTGAAATCTTTATATATCGCAGAGAAACCCAGTGTCGCGCAGGAATTCGGCAGGGCACTGCACGAAAACCTCGCGCGGCGCGACGGCTATCTGGAGTCGGAGAACAGCGTGGTGACCTGGTGTGTAGGACATCTGGTCACCATGAGTTATCCGGACAAATATGACGAAAAATATAAACGGTGGTCCTTTGATACACTTCCATTTCTTCCGGACCAGTTTCAGTACGAAGTCATCCCATCTGTCAAAAAGCAGTTCAATATCGTAAAAGGACTCCTGAATCGAGACGATATCGGGACGATTTTCGTGTGCACAGATTCCGGACGCGAAGGAGAATATATCTACCGGCTGGTCGCGCAGATGGCAGGAATTTCCCCTGAGACGAAGCAGCAAAAACGTGTCTGGATTGATTCCCAGACTGAAGATGAGATTCTCCGCGGAATCCGTGAGGCGAAGGATTTGTCAGCGTATAATAATCTGTCGGATGCCGCGTATCTGCGCGCAAAGGAAGATTACCTGATGGGGATCAATTTTTCCCGCGCGCTGTCTCTGAAATATGCCTATACCGTTTCGGACTATCTGGGAAAGAAATATCAGGCGATTTCCGTCGGCCGTGTGATGACCTGTGTGCTCGGCATGGTCGTACGAAGAGAGCGCGAAATCCGCGCCTTTGTGAAGACGCCGTTTTACAGAGTGCTCTCGCAGCTGCAGCTGAGTATTCCAGCAGCTTCGCCGGAGAGCGCGGCGAGACGGTTTCAGTTTGAGGGTGAGTGGCGCGTATGGGAGGAGAGCAGGTATTACCAGTCTCCCAGGCTCTATAAGGAAAACGGGTTTAAGGAACGTGAAGACGCTGTAGCGCTGGTCAGAGCGCTCAACGGAAGACTGCTGGAGGAGTCAGGCCGGCAGGACGGCGCAGCGCCTGAGAATGATTCACAGCAGGCCGTTGTCGCAAAAGTCGAGAAGAAGACGGAAAAGAAAAACCCGCCGCTTCTCTACAACCTTGCCGAGCTCCAGAACGACTGTTCCAGACGGTTCCGGATCAGCCCGGATCAGACCCTGCAGATCGCGCAGACGCTGTACGAGAGAAAGCTGGTGACGTACCCGCGCACAGACGCGCGCGTCCTTTCCTCGGCGATCGCAAAGCAGATCGACCGCAATCTGAAAGGGCTCTGCCGCTATCAGCCGCTTGGGCAGTACGCGGAAGACATCCTGAAGGGGAATGCGTGGAGACAAATCGGGAAGACACGCTACACAAATGATAAACAGATCACGGATCACTACGCGATCATTCCCACCGGGCAGGGTCTGGAGCAGCTCGCAAAGCTGCCGGAGCTCACGCAGAAGGTCTATGACCGCGTCGTGCGCCGCTTTTTGTCAATCTTTTACCCGGCGGCAGTGTATAAAAAAATAC
>JAFVEX010000118.1 GCA_017475785.1 Eubacterium sp.
ATGGTCGCCTGGATCGTCATGTAGGAAAGCTCATTGACCGCGTCGTCGCCGTATTTGTCGATACCGCCCGCGCAGACCTGTACTGTCATGTTATAGCCTGCGGAGAACGCCGCCGACTCGCCGTCCTGGAACAGACCCATCTCTGCGATCTTGATCCAGAAGCAGTCCATCAGCTCCTGCGCGCTGTCCTCTGTGAGGATGCCGTCCGCAAGATCTTTTCTGTAGTAGTCGATCAGATACTGGTCCATACGGCCCAGATTGTAGGAAGACGCGTTCTGCTCCATGAAGATGCAGTACTCGTAGGTCAGCATGCACTGCAGCGCCTCGTAGAAGGTGCGCGGCGGATTCTCCGGAACCCATCTGTTGACTTCCGCGATCTTCAGCAGCTCGGCCTTGCGGGTCTCATCCTGCTCCTCGGCCGCCATCTGCTCAGCCAGATCAGCGTGGCGGTTTGCCAGCGCGATGATACCTTCTGCCGTAATGATCAGAGATTTATAGAAAATCATCTGCTTGAGCGTATCCTCTCCGGACGCGGCGTCAAGCGCGGCAAGCTTCTCTTCTGCTTCTTTCTTGATGCCGCCGACACCCTTCGCGAGGAGGGTTCTCCAGCCCGGTGTGTTCTCGCCGTATCCGCGGACGAACTTCTTGTCGACGTAGAGCATGCCGCCGTCGCGCATGGTTCTGACATCATCCGGCATCATTGCGTTCCAGCGGTCCAGGACACATTTTCCTCTCCAGTACGGAGCGACTTCTTCCATGAAGAGCTTCTTATTCTCTTCGGAAAGATAGAAGGGATCATAGGTGCGGGTGCTGATGGTGTCCAGCTCCTTCTCGATAACGGAGCAGGCAGAATCCGGATTCAGGATACCTGCGCGCGGCTTAAACGCGACGCCGCCGACCAGCAGCTCATTGTCCTGAATATAGATCGGCTTGTTCTCATATACAGTCTTCATAGCCGTAGCTTTCTGGATTGCCCACGGCTGGCCTTCTGTAACCTTGAAGCCCTGTGTGACATAGTACGCGTCAAGAATGTCCATCTCAATTCTGTGTGAGAAATAGTTCTCTCTCAGCGCATTGATTCTGTTCATGTAAGCTTTTGCCATGTTATTACCTCCCTGGCTTTTTGGACGTTTTCCTTCCGACCCGAAGACCTGCGGCTCCGGTTCTTCCGGATGTTAAAGGTTCAATGATTATGGACGTTTTGCTTCATGCTTTGTGCTTCTTACATTTTTATATTGCAATTCCCATGCCAATTTTCTCCAGGCACCGCTCCCCGACTCTTTAACAATGATTTTTGTGGAAATATCACAATAATCAACTCTCAAATTTGTTCAGAATGCCTGTAATCCATGCCCTTCAAGCGCGCAGCATGGTAATACATTCTTGCAAAATTGGAAAATTCACCTAAATGGAGGTGCAAAAATTTGCGAAAGGTGCAAAATATTTTGCGTCTGTTTTGCACTTATTTTTTGCACAGGTAATTGCGCGCCGCTGCACAGCAGCTTTTCCCCCATCCCCTCATTCATGAGGGGCGCTGATCGTCCAGTGGACGATCGCTTAGCGCCGACCGGAGTGAAACGAAGAAAGCTGCGGACTTTGCGCGCCGCCGCTGGTCACCGACAAGGTGACATCTTCCTTGCAGCAGCGTGCGCATCCGCCGGAGGCTTTTATATGACAGGAAATACTCTGAAACAGAGTACTTTCCTGTCATACAAAGAAGAAGCTGCCGCACCGTCTCTCGACAGTACGGCAGCTCCTGCCGTTTTACCGATTCAAAAATGACCTGGTAATCTGGTAAAAACCGGTATGGTTATGGATTTGAAATTAGTTCTTCGGTGTGAAGACGCCCTCGCGCAGGTATGCCTGCAGCTGCTCGTGCGTCATATGTCCGATCTCGAGGTAATCCAGTGTGTACTTGGAATCGCCTGCCAGATCTCTCTTCAGCATGGTGGATGCCAGAAGAATCATGGAGTCGATGATCGGTGTCGGAACATTGTACTTCTTGCCGAGCTGGCTCATCAGGAAGCAGCCGACCGGAACGTCCTCTGTGATGTAACGGTTCTCAAGATCGAACGGACCGTCACCCCAGAAGTTCTGGTAGTTCTCCTCATACGGAACCGCGAAGTCCGGTCCCATGTACTCTTTACCATACATGGTTGTACGAGAGAAGAAGTCCTCATAGTTAACTGTGCAAAGACCGACATTCATCGCTGCCGCAAGCGCTTTCTCCTCTTCCCAGAACTTCGCCTGAACCTCAGCGATAGCCGGGCACGCGCCGAATGCGTACAGAGAGTAGTCAGCTTTGTTCTTTCCAAGAACGGTGTCAAAGTTCTGCATGGTAGATACAGCGAGAACTGTTCCCGGAACATGGATAACCGGGTTGACGTTGGAAAGGTTGATATCGAGGATGGTGTCGCCAACTACGAAGCCATGATGGAACTCTTCGCCCTTCTTGGAGATGGTGACTTCACCTTCTGCGTCGATGATCGCGTCAAATGCCGGGATATAGAATGCGGAGGCCATGAACTTGTCGTTGTCAGTTGCCGGAAGCGCAGCGCCGCGGATTGTGGTGATACGGTCTTCGATCTTGCACTCGTTTGTGACAACGCCGCCGCGGCGGACAACACGGATTCCGTACGGAGCTGTGTACCATGCGCCGACTACGACATCTGTTGTGCAGTTCATCTCGCGCATCAGCTTGCGGAAGATGAATGTACCGCAGTTATCCGGAAGGATGTGGACGACCTGTCCATCCTCCAGAAGCGGAATCAGCTCTTTGAAGATCGGCTCATGTCCAAGCGCGACTGTCGCGACGATGATGATGCCTGCGCCCTTGACTGCCTCAGCCAGGTTATCAGTCGCCATAGCGACCTTTGCGGTGCCTCTGCGCTGGAAACCAAAGTAGCTGAACTGATTTCCGGAAAGGGTGATGCCGGTCTTCTCGATGTTTACGAAATTGGTCTTCGCGAATCTCGGCTGATCCCAGATTCTGACTTCCTTGCCAGCAAGCGCGCAGTCAGCTGCCATTGCCTTACCAACAGCACCGCCGCCAAGAACCGCAATCGGCATATCCTTCAGATAACTTACGTCTGCCATTTTCATTTCCTCCTTAGAATAGTTTTGCATAGCAACGTGTTTTGATTTTTATTCTTTCAGGTTGGTTTTGAACTTTGTCATCATATCGTTTTTAGATGACCTCTGTTCATTGACTTGCGTTCATTATACTCTTGGTCAGCGAAATTGTAAATACTGAATTATACACAAAAAAACGCTTTTGATTTTGTGCAGTTAATCCAAATCGTATAAAAAGAAGACTTTGAAGCATAGGATTTCTCTCTTATTTTGAGCGAAAACTGAGGACCGCCGCAGACCGGCGATCCTCTAAAGAACTTGTTGAAAATCAACATTGACCGTAAAAATCAGGCTGCGCATGTCTTCACGCGCAGCCCGTTTCATTTCATCCATTTCTGAACGACTCAACATCAATTCCGTACCGTCTGACGCGGTACTGCAGATTCTGCCGGCTCATATTGAGCGCCTTCGCCGATTTTGTGATATTGCCGGCGTTCTCGCGCAGAACCTTCCTGATAATATCCTCTTCCATCTCCTGCAGGTGCTGGTTCAGGTTCTCTTTTCGTCCCGGATCCCGCCCCTGTTGAGCGCGGGACGGCATTCCCGCGGGGATCTCTTCGTCCAGCAGATGCTGCGGGATGTACTCTCTTGTAATCAGATCTACCTGATCCGGCAATATGATCATGGCGTGCTCGACAGCGTGCTGCAGTTCCCGGACGTTTCCGGGCCAGCTGTACTGACGGAAAACCTGAATGGTTTCCTGATCCATGCCGCGCACGCTTCTGGAGAATTTCCGGTTGTTCTCCGCGATAAAATACTCCACCATCGCAGGGATATCTTCCCTCCTCTCACGCAGCGGCGGAATGTTAATATTCACGACGCCCAACCGGTAAAACAGATCCTGCCTGAGGTTGTTGTTCGCAATCGCCTCATATGGAGGCACATTGATATTCGACAGAACGCGGACATCTACGGGGATCTCCCGTGATCCGCCCACCTTGCGGATTTTCCCCTCCTGCAGCACACGCAGAAGCTTCGCCTGCAGATTGATGTTCATGGAATTGATCTCATCCAGCAACAGCGTTCCGTGGTCGGCCTGCTCAAACAGGCCGATTCTGTTCTCTGCGCCGGTGTAGGCTCCCTTGACCGACCCGAACAGCAGACTTTCCAGAAGATTCTCCGGCAGCGCCGCGCAGTTGATGGCGAGAAACGGTCCGTCCGCGCGGCTGCTGGCATTGTGGATGCTCTGCGCAAACAGCTCCTTGCCGGTACCGGTCTCCCCGTAGATCATGACGGAGGAATCTGTTTTCGCGACCTGTCTGCACTGCTCGACAACCATTTCCATCGCTTCACTGTGGTGAAGGATGTCGCCAAACGTGTAGCGCGCCGAGAGCGCGCTTTTTTTCTGGTTGGCACCTTTGCTGTAATGAACCAGCTTCTCGCGCAGATCAAAGATCTCCTTGTGCAGATCGTCCAGCTTGCTCCAGTCTTCTACGACATTGAACGCTCCGAGCATTTGTCCTTTTACGATAATCGGATACGCATTCGCGACGACATCCTGGTTTTTTCCCTGAAATGTGACGTATTTCTGCCGGTAGTTCAGATAAGGGCCGCGCTGCTTCATGACACGTGGGAGCACAACGTCGCTTCCGTCTGTCATGGTGTAGACGTCGCGCACTTTTTTTCCGAGAACGTTTTCGATCATTATAGAATCGACCTTCGCCGCGGCGTCATTGTAGTAAATCAGCTGCTCGTGGCTGTCGCAGGCAACGATTCCTTCTGTAATCTTATTCAGGATTGCGTTCATAATCTCCGCACGGTATTCGTCATCTGCCAGGCGGAACCCGATCCACTGCGCGTCTCTGGGCAGATCTGCCGGTTCCGGCACCGGATGACGCCGGATATAATTTCCAAATGCCGTATAAATCAGCTTGTCAGCCGCGTCGGACGCGCAAAGCTGCCTGACATGCTCCGGGACGGAACGGTCAGACAGCTTTTTCCCTTTCAGCTTTCCGCTTCCGCGCAGAAGGCGGTCGCCCGCCTCGCTGAGGTCGGCGATCCGGCTGTCAGAGCTGATCACAATCGTGCCGATCCTGCATTCCGAGAGCAGCTCCATGAGTGACTGGTATTCGAATTTCTTCTCCATAGAAAAACACTCCTGGTTTATCCCTGGTTTGTATTTACTGCCGGCGCCCGCTCTTATCCGGTATTCCGCAGATCGAACGGTACTTGCTCACCGTCCTTCTGGAAATCTCCATTCCGAATTCTTTTAGCTTTTCCGCAATTGCCTGATCGCTGAGCGGCTTTGCCTTGTCTTCTGCAGCGACGATCTCCTCCAGCTTCCGCAGAATTTGTTCCTGCGTAGAAGATTCCCCGCTGCTCTTCCCTCTCACCTCTGCCGTCAGGAAATAATTCAGGGGATAAATCCCCCAGCTGCACTGCAGATATTTGTTGCTGAGCGCTCTGCTGACCGTCGAGACATGGAGATCCAGCTCCTCCGCGAAGTCGGACAGCTGAAGCGGCTGCCGGTGTCCCGGTCCGTGCAGAAAGAACTCCAGCTGCTTCTCCACAAGAATGTGCGCCACACCTGACAGAGTGGACATCCTGTATCGGATGCTGTCCTGCAGTTCTCTTGTCTGCTTCAGTTTATCGCGCAGATAAGCCTTCGCCTCTTTATCGGAGGTGGTTTTCTCCATATTTTCATAGTAGGCATTGATCCGGAACGACGGATACTGCCGCTCATTGACCAGCACCTCAAACCGGTCATCGAATTTTACAACCACCACATCTGGTGTGATGTAGTGAAAGTGCTCCCTGTCGTTGAAGCTGTTCCCCGGCTTCGGGTTCAGTGAGCGGATCAGGCTGCAGCACACGCCGACACGTTCTGCGGACATTTTCATCTTCTTTGCGATGACGCTCAAATGATTTTTCGCGATCAGCGGCAGATACTCACGCGCGATGATCTCGGCGTCCCGCAAAATCTCAGGATCTTCATCCTGCCTGGCCAGCTGCAACGCCAGGCATTCCGGAAGATTGCGGGCTCCGATCCCTGCCGGCTCCAGCTTCTTCAGCTGGTTCAGCATCTCTTCAAATTCTTCTGGCGTCACCTGCAGAAACTCCGCAGTCGCTGCCGGATCATCTGTAAAATAGCCGTCCTGATCCAGTGCCTCGATCAGATAATCCAGAATGCGCTGCTGCCGGTCCGAAAACTGCCTGTGCATCACCTGCGACCTGATAAAATCTGCCAGACTCTCTCCCCGGTCACGGATATCCAGCAGATTTGCCTCCCGGTTATCCGGATCATCATCACTGCGGTAATACACGCTGTTCTGGCGGTCTGTGGTCTCCAGCCAGGCCAGCTTCCGTTCCAGATCTGCCTGCCGCGCCGCATCTCCCTCCTCATGGGACGAATACGCTTCCACCTCGATTGTCGGATTTTCCAACGCCATATCATTGATATAGTGCTCCAGCTCCTGCGCGTTCATCTGCAGAATGTTCATTGTCTGAACCATCTGCTGCGTCAGAACCTGCTTTTGCGCAAGCGTCATCGAAATGTTCATTTGGCAATTTCCTCCCAATGATATTTTACAGGAAAATACAAAACCCTGCTGTACATCTTGTAAAGCAGGGTTCAGGTTTTTTAATTGTCTGTCACCGTCTGGCGCATTGCGTCCATCAGGCCGGCAGCCGTCACGCGTATCGCGTCCTCCATCATCTCTGAGAGGCTCTTGCCGGTGTCATCGAAGCACCACATCACCTCGACGCCGACCATCGTGGAGAGCAGCATGTCGGCGTAATACTCCGCGGGAACCGACTGATCCAGCACCTGCTGGCGCCTGCCGTCCTCCGCGATCTTCACCAGGCACTGGTACAACGCGCGGTCATGGGAGTAAATCTGGTAATCCGGGAAATTGAAGTAATTTGCGATCATCGCTTTGATGATGCCCTTTCCGCGCTTCTCATACTCCTGGTAGCTGTACCGCACAAAATATGCCGCCATGTACAAAAAGCTCTTGCCGCTCACCATCTCAAACGCCTTCTCATAGATCTCGTCGGACTGCTCAAAGGTATAGAGAATGATCGACTCCTTTGACTCAAAGTGCGTGTAAAAGGTTCCCTTCGCGACCTTTGCCGCGTTCGTAATGTCCTCAATATTGACATTATTGAATCCCTTGTCATTAATCTCCCGCACCGCTGCCCGGTAGATCTTATCCTTTGTCTTGATCGCCTGAAGCTTGCGCTTCGTCAGCTTCTTCCCGCCTTCCGCATTACTCATGATTGATGCCGCCTTTCGCCCGAAAGTATGTATAGTCCATGCAAATTATACATGATAACTGACTCAGATTCAACCAAATTCTTTTTTCCTGCCCCCTCTTTTCTCATTTTGGTTAAATTGCACATTTCTGAATTACTGTTTTTGTTACCTTCGTAGAATTTCAGTTTTTTCATTGACTTTTCGTCAACGACCCGATATAATCTGAACATGAAGTCAGTGACTTGAAGTCAGTGTATCTAGGTCAGTAAGAAGTTTCACTTATTTTGAGTCAGCTGTTTCGATCGTAAACAATTATATGAGCTGTTCCAAAAAAGCTGTATTCTAAGGAGGATGAATCAGTATGGCTAAGAAAATTGATATCATGGACGGCAATCAGGCTGCGGCGTATATATCATACGCATTTACAGAGGTAGCGGGCATATTCCCGATCACGCCTTCTTCCCCGATGGCTGAACACGTAGATGAGTGGGCGGCAAACGGCAAGAAGAACCTGTTTGGCCAGCCGGTCACGGTCGTTGAGATGCAGTCTGAAGGCGGCGCCGCGGGTACTGTTCACGGATCACTGCAGTCCGGCGCTCTGACGACTACCTACACAGCATCGCAGGGTCTTCTTCTGATGATTCCGAATATGTATAAGATCGCAGGCGAGATGCTCCCGGGCGTCTTCCATGTATCCGCGCGCACACTGTCCGCGCACGCGCTTTCAATCTTCGGCGATCACTCCGACGTCATGGCATGCCGCAACACCGGTTTCGCAATGCTGGCATCCTCTTCTCCGCAGGAAGTCATGGATCTGGGCGCCGTCGCGCACCTGACAGCAATCGACCAGAGCATGGCCATGATGCATTTCTTCGATGGATTCCGTACATCCCACGAGATCCAGAAGATCGAGACAATTGATTATGAAGATCTCCGTCCGCTGGTCAACATGGAATCTCTGCAGGCATTCCGCAGACATTCCCTGAACCCGGAGCATCCGTGCACACGCGGAACGACCGTAAACCCGGATATCTTCTTCCAGTGCCGCGAGGCCTGCAACACACGCGTCGACGCAATTCCGGACGCAGTCGCGCACTACATGGAGGAAGTCGGCAAGATCACAGGCCGTCCGCACAAGTTGTTTGACTACTACGGCGCTGAAGACGCTGAGACCATCATCATCCTGATGGGTTCCGCGGCTGAGACGGCGACCGAGGCGATTGATTATCTGCTTGAGAAGGGCGAAAAGGTCGGCATGATCAACGTACATCTGTACCGTCCGTTCTCCGTGAAGCATTTCCTGGCAGCTGTTCCGGAAACTGTACAGCGCATCGCAGTGCTTGACCGCACAAAAGAGCCGGGCGCAATGGGCGAGCCGCTTTACCAGGATGTCTGTTCCGTATTTAAAGAGCTCAACAGCAGCATCCAGATCGTCGGCGGACGCTATGGCCTGTCCTCCAAGGATACGACGCCTGGACAGATTCTGGCAGTCTTTGAGAATCTCAAGGCAGACGAGCCGAAGAACAATTTCACCATCGGTATCGTAGACGATGTCACAAACACCTCCCTCCCGGTCGTTGAAGAGCCGAAGCTCTCCACCGAGGGACTGACCTCCGCGGTATTCTGGGGCATGGGCTCCGACGGAACCGTCGGCGCGAACAAGAACTCCATCAAGATCATCGGCCACGCGACGGATATGTACTGCCAGGCTTACTTCGTATATGACTCCAAGAAGTCAGGCGGACTGACCCAGTCCCACCTGCGTTTCGGTGTCAACCCGATCCGCTCGCCGTACCTTGTCACCGCGGCAGACTTTGTGGCATGTCACAATCCGTCCTATGTGAACCAGTATGACATGGTCGCCGGCCTGAAGGAAGGCGGCACATTCCTGCTGAACTGCCAGTGGCCGAAATCCGCGCTCGAGGACAAGCTTCCGGCTTCCATGAAGCGCACGCTGGCACAGAAAAAGGCAAAATTCTATATCATCAACGCGATTGATATCGCGCGCGGCCTCGGCCTCGGCAACCGCACAAACACCATCCTGCAGGCATCCTTCTTCAACCTGACCGGTGTCATTCCGATCGACCAGGCTGTCACAGAGATGAAAGACGCGATCTACAAGTCCTACTTCAAGAAAAAAGGACAGAAGGTCGTCGATATGAACAACGCTTCGATCGACCACGGCATCAACGAGCTCATCGAAGTCGAGATCCCGGATTCCTGGGCTGACGCGGTTGACCCGGAGAAGGAAGAAAACGTTCCGGAGTTCATCAGCGAGATCGTCAATGTCATGAACCGCCAGGAAGGCAACAGCCTGACTGTCAGCCAGATGATGAAATACGGTCTGGAGGATGGTTCCTGGCCGGCAGGCACCTCACAGTACGAGAAGCGCGGCGCAGCGGTAGATGTGCCGGAGTGGGACTGGACCGCCTGCATCCAGTGTAACCAGTGCGCGTTCGTCTGCCCGCACGCAGCGATCCGCCCGGTCCTTCTGGATGAAAACGAGAAAGCAAACGCGCCGGAAGGCTTTGTGACGACAACCGCAAAGGGCGCAGGCCTCGGCAAGTACGAATTCCGCATGCAGGTATCTCCGTACGACTGCACAGGCTGCTCCTCCTGCGTAAATGTCTGCCCGATGGCCGCAAAGGGCGCTCTGAAGATGTCTCCTCTGGGCGACCAGCTCAAAGAGGCACCGAACTGGACATACGCGACAGAGGAAGTCACCGTCAAGCGCGACGCAGCAAACTCCAAGTCCGTCAAGAACTCTCAGTTCGCAAAGCCGTACTTCGAGTTCTCAGGCGCGTGCGCAGGCTGCGGCGAGACACCTTACATCAAGCTTGTGACACAGCTTTTTGGTGACCGCATGTACGTCGCAAACGCGTCCGGGTGCTCTTCCGCTTACGGCGGCTCCACACCGTCTTCTCCGTACACCACGGACAAGAACGGCCACGGACCTGCATGGGCAATGTCACTCTTTGAGGACAACGCGGAATACTCCTATGGATTCCTGATCGGACAGGAAGCAATCCGCAAGCAGCTTGTGAACGCGGCGGCGAGCCTCATCACAAAGGGCATCGCAGTTGACGCGGCAACCGCTTACCTTGAGAAGGGCAACATCTTTGATAAATCCGTCGAAGTTTCTCACGGACTGCTCTCCGCGCTCGCGCACGAGGACTGCGAAGAAGCTGAATTCATCCGCAAAAACAGCGAATACCTGACGAAGAAGTCCGTATGGGCATTCGGCGGCGACGGATGGGCATATGACATCGGTTACGGCGGACTGGATCATGTCCTTGCCTCCGGCAAGAACATCAACATCCTCGTGCTGGATACTGAGGTTTACTCCAACACCGGCGGACAGGCTTCCAAGTCGACCCAGACAGGCGCGATCGCGAAGTTCTCCGCAGGCGGAAAGACCACCCGTAAGAAAGACCTTGGCATGATGGCAATGAGCTACGGATACGTTTACGTCGCGCAGGTAGCAATGGGCGCAGACCAGTTCCAGACACTCAAGGCAATCCGCGAAGCAGAAGCTTACGACGGACCGTCCCTGATCATCTGCTACTGCCCGTGCATCGAGCACGGCATGAAGTGCGGCATGGGACTCTCCCAGCAGGCAGAAAAGGATGCCGTACAGTCCGGTTACTGGCAGCTGTACCGCTACAATCCGGATCTTGCGGACGAAGGGCAGAACCCGTTCCAGCTTGACTACACGAAGGAGCCAAACGGCAACTTCCAGACCTTCATCAAGGGCCAGAACCGCTACGCATCCCTGCAGCTCTCCTTCCCGGAGAAGGCCGAGGCGCTGTACTCCAAGGCTGAGCAGGACGCGCACGACAGACTGGAGCGCTACAAAGGACTTGCGCACTGATCTGCATTACAGTCTTAAAAAACCAACAAGCTCATATTTATCTCCATAAGAAAGAGGAGGGGCGGTGTAAACCGTCTCTCCTCTTTCGTTAAATCACAAAAAGATTATTGGGGACCTCTTATATGATTTGACAGGGTTACTCCTGCATGAAGCTGGAGTTCCGCAGGTACGGATCTTCGATGTGCTGCATCAGGTCCGAGCAGATGTCGATGAGAAAGTCTGTCTGGCGCTCTGTGAGACCCTGACGGCGCAGTTCAGCTCCGACAAGGATGCAGATGGCTTCTATCGTCTCCGCCGCTTCACGGCCATTCTGGCGCGCGAGACACTCCGTTTTTTCGGCTGCTCTCGCAAGCTTTGGCAGCTGACGCGCGCTCCTGTAGATCCATTTGTAGTATGGGGCGTACGCGCGGTTCAGAAGATGCAGCATGGACAGAGCCGCCTTGATAAATTCCACCTTCGCCAGCTCTGCCGCGAGATACTCTCCTCGCTGCATACATCTGCTGTAATTGTACTGCCCGGCCTGCGCCATTGTGGCAGCCCGCGCGGCTATTTTTTTGATCCGGATATCCTCCGGGTAAAAGGCCAGCAGCTTCTGCCTGACAGCAGAAAAGATGCCAAGTGGATCATGGAATACCTCCCCGTTTACAGCAGTTGCCAGAAAAGCCTCCGGGACGCGCCGCCACTGGCTTAACGTCTCCGGTCCCCGCGGACATCCTGTATATTTCCGGTACCAGTCAGCCGTGCAGAGCACGCCGTCCCGTCCTGCGGCCGTCTCACTGCTCTTCCGTCTGGGATAGCCGCCGACTGCATCCGGCAGGCTGTCATAGACTGCCTGCACTTCCGCCCCAAACGCCTGATAATCCTCCTCTTCAAGCCAGATGCAAAAAGCCGCGCCCCAGTCATGGTCGCGGGATATCTCATCATCATATCCGAAGCACTCGGAGCCCTCGCCGGCCAGACCGACCGCCATGCGCAAAAACAAATCAGGGAAGGCATGCGCCAGCGCATCCCTTCCCGCCTCTTCATAGTATCTCTTTGCAAGTTCCAGACCGTTCATGTCTGTCCTCCATTCTGTTTAACAGGGGCCGGTCGCGTGCCGGAATCTTCTTCCGGACATCCGCAATGCCGGTCCTTAGCGATTGGCTCTCCTCGAGAGACAGAGCTTAGTACCGCTGC
>JAFVEX010000119.1 GCA_017475785.1 Eubacterium sp.
CTGACAGGTGTTTCTGAATGCGGATATCCTGGCCGAACAGGCGGATCAGCCTGTAAGCGCCGAGAATCCGGGAAAACGTGCGTTCTGAATAGATTTCCGCGAATTTTTCCAGAGACAGATTCGTGGATATTATCGTCGATTTCTTTTTTAGTATACGCTCATTTACGCACAGAAACAATTGTGATGAGACAAATGAATTTGTCAGTTCTGTGCCGAGATCGTCTATTATCAGCAGATCACAGGAAAAAATCCCGTCGGCCGGGTCTCCTGCGTCCGGGCTGCGGTCAAACGCGCTCTCGGCGAGGCGGTCGAACAGATCGTGAGCCGTCAGATAGACCACAGTGTGGCCGCGGCTGATCAGCTCATGCGCGATGCAGTGCGACAGGAAACTTTTGCCGACGCCGGTATCTCCGTAGATGCAGAGATTCTCTGCCGCTGTCCCAAAGGACCGGACGAACTGAATCGCCGTCTCCTTCGCCTGCAGGGCGTTTTCGCGGGAGGAGAGTCCGCTGTTGTCTATGATATCTTCAGAATAATAATCCAGGACAAACCGGTCGAAATTTTCCTCCTGCAGGAGCGCCCGGTCGTGAGAACCGGCATACAGCCAGCTGACCTCTGCCTGCAGGAAGCACTCGCATTTCCTGCCATTGACATAGCCGGTATCCTGACAGACCGGGCAGGTATACTGCAGGTCAAGATAATCTGCCGGGTACCCATTTGCCTTCAGGAGCACTGCGCGCTCCTCCGCCCGCTCGTCAATCGCGGCCTGCAGGTCAAAATCGGCCTCGCCCTCATCAAGAACAGCCCGCGCTTTCCGGACAGAAAGCGAAGCAATTTCCCCTGCGATTTCCTCCAGACGGGGGATCCGGCTGTACGCCTCCCGGATCCGCGCTTCCTGCGCGCGCCGGTTATTCAATTGGCGGTCATTGTAGATGCGCATCACCGCATCGTACTGTGCATTGGAAAGCGCCATAACGTCAGGTTCCTTTGTTCTGCTGGTCAAGAATCGCGCGTTCGAGCGCGTCAAAATCGTAGCTGCGCTGCGAGAAATTGTTAAACTGATTCGGATGTCTGGCGGTCCGCTCCGCGCGTCTGCCGGAAGCATCCGATGCCGCGCGCGTCCCGCCGACCTTTGCGGCAGACGTACTGTGCCGGCGGTCCAGTACCGCGATATCCGCCGTTTCGTGAACGCCTGCCTCGTGCCACGCGCTCAGAATTTTGTCTGCGTAATCAAAGCTCGCCCGTCCCGTCTGCGTGACGGTCCGCTCACAGGCTTCCCGGATAATATCCATGGAAAAGCCAAACGTCGTCCGCCAGCGCTTCATGAACTGAATTTCCTTCGAGACAGGATTTCTTCCGGTGATGCCAAAGGAACGGAGGATGGTATAATAATCCCGGCTCCACATCTTTGCCCGTTCTTTGGCTTCCGGGACAGTTTTGACGCCGTCATTGTACCACTCCAGACCGACCTTTTCAATATAGTGCATGCTTCGTTTTTCTTTTAGCACACAGTACTCGATCAGGTAATCAATCAGATCGGCGGAAAAATGCAGTTCATCGTACAGATAAAGCAGACGGTTCAGATCCGTTGTGCTTAAGGTGCGGCCGAGATATTCCTCGGCGACCATGATAATCTGCCGCACCTCATCCTGCTCCTTCAGCTGCTGCGTGCGGCTGTTTGGGAGGGACAGAGAACCCGGAAAAGTAACAGGCAGCTGCGCCTGGTCAGAACCTTGTCCGGGGGAGAAACTCACATGTCTTCCCGGGGCGGAAAAATCTGCCCTCTGCCTGCCTGTGTCAGGTACGACAGACGCTCCCAGAGCGGAAGAAACCGCTCCCTGCCAGCCCGCGCCAGATACGTCAGACGCTCCCGGGGCGGAAGAATCCGCTCCCTGCCAGCCCGCGCCAGATACGTCAGACGCTCCCGGGGCGGAAGAATCCGCTCCCTGTCTGCCTGCGCCAGGTACGTCAGACTCCTCCGGGCGCAACAATCCGCCGGTATCCTCCGGACGCAACAATCCGCCGGCGTCCTCCGGGCGCACGAAGCGGATCCCCGCGATCTCATCCTCTGAGCGGTCCAGAGCCAAAAGCCCGCTTTTTTCCCAGAACAGAAGCGCACGAAGAATGTCCTTCTCCGTGCACGCAAAAACATCTGCCGCGGACGCGAGAGAAAAGCCCTGCTGGTTTTTCTGCATCAGACGCAGCAGATAAATATATACCTTCACAAATTCTCCGTTGGCCGAAGGCATATGCCGGTCAATAAACAGGTCGGAGAGCATGGTGAAAGAATTGGTTTGACTGTCCTTGAGCGTGATGGAATCCCTGGCCAAAATCGTATCTCCATGTGTGAGCAGCTCACAATATCCGGAAAAAGGTCAACAGCTTCCTATATTATTCCACGCGCTCCTGCAGCAATGCCTCGCCGATGTGATAGACATCACCGGCGCCGACGGTGAGAATCAGGTCGCCGCTGGCGCAGTGTTCCTTCAGAAACGCTTCGATTTCATCAAAAGAAGGGAAGTACCAGGCATCCGTTCCGCGCGCCAGCACAGCCTGACGCAGTGTGTCGGAGGAAATGCCCAGATTGTCCGTCTCTCTTGCCGCGTAGATGTCCGCCAGCACGACGTGATCTGCCAGGGTCAGCGCGTCAGCGAATTCGTCCATCAGTGCCTTCGTGCGCGTATAGGTGTGCGGCTGGAAGACGCACCACACCTCTCTGTGCGAACCGGCACCGGCGGTCTCAAGCGTCGCCCGGATTTCAGTCGGGTGATGCGCGTAGTCGTCTATGATATCAACGCCGTTTACCGTTCCCTTGAACTGGAAGCGGCGGTCTGTTCCGCAGAAAGACGCCAGTCCCTCTGCCGCAGTCCCGGCAGGAATGTCCAGAGTCCAGGCCATGGCAATGGCGGCAAGCGCGTTTGACACGTTGTGCATTCCCGGCACCTGCAGCGCAAACCGGCCGATCACATCGTCCCGGAAGACGCAGTCAAAGGACGCGCGGCCCATGTCGTCGAACACAATATCCGCGGCGCGAAAATCCGCGTCCTGCTCCAGCGCGTACGTCAGCACCTGACAGGCAAGCCCGTCGGTTACCTGCTCATACGCAGGCGTGTCCGCGTTGATGATCACCGTGCCCCCGGCCGGCACCAGCGCGGCGAACCGGCGGAACGAATTGCGGATATCATCCAGATCCTTAAAGAAATCCAGATGATCGGCGTCAATATTCAGAATGATGGCAATGGAAGGAGCAAGGGAAAGAAAACTGTTCGTGTACTCGCACGCTTCCGTCACAAACACATCCGACTGTCCGACGCGGATGTTCCCCCCGATCGACGGGAGAATTCCTCCTACAGAGATCGTCGGATCCGCGTCTGCCGCGAGCAGAATATGCGAAGCCATGGAGGTCGTCGTTGTCTTCCCGTGTGTGCCGGCGACAGCGATGGAGGTCTGGTAATTGCGCATCATCTGCCCCAGAAGATCCGCGCGGTTCAGCATCGGGATCCCCGCCGCCTGTGCCGCCGCAAATTCCGGATTGTCCGGGTGGATGGCGGCAGTGTACACGATGAGGTCAATTCCTTCCTTAATATTATCAGCGGACTGCGGAAAAGAGATATCGGCGCCTCGCGCCGCCAGATGGTCAGTCAGTTCTGAAGGCTTCATATCCGAGCCGGAAATCTGAAAGCCCCGGTCGAGCAGGACATCCGCCAGACCGCTCATGCTGATTCCGCCGATCCCGATAAAGTGAATGTGCATGGGTTTGTTGAAATCTATTTCATACATGGTTTTTCTCCGTGAATATCACCTACAGTGAAATGTGCTTTCCTGATGCGTATCATTATACCCGTCCCGCCGTAAAAAGTCTAACCAGAATCGTGCGTTCGTCAATCGGCATAAAAAATGGATGGAATAAGTTATCGAAATTATTAAAATTGTTCACATTGACCGAGAACTATGATATAATCTTTGTACTAAAATGAATGCAAGAGGTGATTGTCATGATCAAGAAAGAGATGATCGCGATGCTCCTTGCAGGCGGACAGGGAAGCAGGCTGGGCGTCCTGACGGACACCGTGGCCAAGCCGGCTGTCGAGTTTGGAGGGAAGTATCGCATTATCGATTTTCCGCTCAGCAACTGTATTAACTCAGGTGTTGATACAGTTGGTGTATTGACCCAATACCAACCACTTCGGCTGAACTCCCATATCGGTATCGGTATTCCGTGGGATCTGGACCGCAATGTGGGTGGCGTCACAATCCTGCCGCCTTACGAGAAGAGCGATTCCAGTGAATGGTATTCCGGCACGGCAAACGCGATCTTCCAGAACATTGCCTATATGGAGAGTTACAATCCGGACTATGTGCTGGTTCTCTCGGGCGACCACATCTATAAAATGGATTATGAAGTGATGCTGGACTATCACAAGGTAAACCACGCGGATGTCACCATCGCGTGTATGCCGGTTCCCATGGAAGAGGCCAGCCGCTTCGGCATCATGATCGCGGACGAGACAGGGCGCATCACGGAGTTTGAGGAAAAACCAGAGCATCCCAGAAGCAATCTCGCCTCGATGGGGATTTACATCTTCAGCTGGAAAGCCATGAAGGAAGGCCTGATGAAGCTGAAAGACCAGCCCGGGCTTGATTTTGGAAAGCACATCCTTCCCTACTGCCGGGACAACGGCAAGCGGCTGTTCGCCTACGAGTTCAACGGATACTGGAAAGATGTCGGGACGCTCACTTCCTACTGGGAAGCGAACATGGAGCTGATTGATATCATACCGGAATTCAATCTGTACGAAGAATTCTGGAAGATCTATACAAAGGCGGATATTATACGGCCGGAATACATCTCGAAGGACGCGGTGGTAGACAGGTGCTCGATCGGCGAGGGCTGTGAGATTTTCGGAGAGGTGTACAACTCCGTGATCGGTCCGGACGTGACGATCAAGAAGGGCGCGGTGATCCGGGATTCCATCATTATGCGGCACAGCGTAATCGGCGAGAACGCCCGGATCAACAAGACGATCGTCGCCGAGGGCGCGGTCATCGGCGACCGCGTGGAGACCGGCGTCGGCGAAGAAGTTCCGAATGTGTACAACGAGAGTATTTACACCGGCGGGATCGTCACGATCGGCGAATACTCCATCATACCTGGTGACGTAAAGATCGGAAAGAACACGGTGATTTCCGGTGAGACAAAAATAGAAGATTATAAGGACGGCAAGCTGCCTGGCGGCAGCGCGCTGCTGGAAAAGGACGGTGATCCGTTATGAGGGCGCTGGGAATTATTCTGGCAGGCGGTACCAGTACAAGAATGCGGGAACTGGCCGACAAGCGGGCGATCGCGGCAATGCCGGTGGCAGGAAGCTACCGGAGCATCGATTTTGCGCTCAGCAACATGAGCAACTCCCATGTACAGAAGGTTGCGGTGCTGATGCAGTACAACGCCCGGTCGCTGCACGAACATCTCATGTCTTCCAAGTGGTGGGATTTCGGCAGAAAGCAGGGAGGCCTGTACGTGTTTACCCCGGTTGTGACGGCCAGCAACAGCTGGTGGTACAGGGGGACCGCGGACTCGATCTACCAGAACATCAGCTGGCTCAGGGAGAGCCACGAACCGTATGTAATCATAGCTTCCGGCGACGGAATCTACAAGCTGGATTACAATGAAGTACTGAAGTATCACATTGCGAAGCGGTCTGACATCACGGTTGTCTGCACGGAGTGCAAGGACGACGACCCGAGCAGATTCGGCGTGATCAAGATGAATGAAGACTACCGCATTGAGGAGTTTGAGGAGAAGCCGATGGTCTCCACCTCAAACCTGATCTCAACCGGGATCTATGTGATACGGAGACGCCTGTTGATTGAACTGCTGGAGAAATGTGCGCAGGAAGACCGGTATGATCTGGTCAAGGACATTTTTATCCGGTACAAGAACCTGAAACGTATTTACGGGTACAAGATTGACACCTATTGGAGTAACATCGCGACCGTAGAATCCTATTACAGGACAAACATGGACTTCCTGAAACCGGAGGTGCGGGATTCCTTCTTTAATCAGTACCCGGGCATCTATTCAAAAAGTTACGATCTGCCGCCGGCAAAATTCAACCCCGGCAATCATGTGAAAAACAGCTTAATTTCCAGCGGGTGTATCGTAAACGGAACCGTAGAAGATTCAGTTCTGTTCCATGATGTTTATGTTGGAAACAATTGTGTGATCAAGAACTCAATTGTTTTAAATAATGTATATCTTGGCGACAATACCCACATTGAGAATTGTATCGTGGAGAGCCGCGACACAATTCGTGCTAATTCGTACTACTGCGGTGAGGATGAAATCAAGATAGTCATCGAAAAAAATGAAAGGTATGCAATTTAGCCGTAGCGGAGAATAGCAGACCTCTGTCAGAAGAGGAGGGGAAATTATGCAGATTACAGATGTCAGGATTCGTCGCGTGACGAAAGAAGAGGGCAAGATGAAGGCCTTCGTATCAATCACCATTGATGAAGAATTTGTTGTTCATGACATCAAGGTGATTGAGGGAGAAAAAGGTTTATTCATCGCAATGCCCAGCAGAAAGACAGCGGATGGAGAGTACCGGGATATAGCCCATCCAATTAATTCTGAGACGAGAGCCAGGATACAGGAAATTATCCTGGAGAAATACATAGAGACGGAGAACGAGACCGACATAGATGATGCTTAACTTCCCAGTATTTCGTATCAGTTAGATCAGAATCACTGAAAAGTTTAAAAACCACACAACCCCGCTAAGGGGTATTGTGTGGTTTTTTTAGGCAAGAATATTTACATAACGGAATGTGGAGTGATAAAAAGTGTGATGGGCAGACGACAGTGAAAATGATCAGATGAGCCCGATAGACCGGCTCGAATTAATCAGTGTTTCCTTAATCCTGCTCATATTTCATGAGGTCGCGCGGCCGCAGCTTCGTGTACAGAATGACCTCGTCCCCCTCCTGAAGAACCAGGTCTCCTGTCGGGATGAGGGAAGCTCCCGCGCGGTTGACCATGATGATCACGGTCCGGCGGGAAATATCCAGATCCCGGATGGCCGTTCCGTTCCAGTCGTGGTTTTTCTGCAGACGGACCTCCCGGAGATCGACCGGGTGGTCGTCCGGTAGCGGTTCCGCGCCGATGACGAGCCGGTCCTTTGCCTGCAGAATGACGTCTCCGCGCGGTATGATCGCCTCTTTGCCGCGCTGGATCAGCGCGATGATGGAACCTGCCGGCAGGCCGATTTCCTGAACGGTCTTTCCGCACCAGCTGTCATTTGGAACGAGCTCGATATTGATAAACCGGATCGATTCTTCCACCGCGTATTCGCTGATTTTTTTCAGGCGCTGATACTGCTCGACAAAGCCGGCGGAAATAATACCGGTCGGGATGGCGACCATGCCGACGCCGAGGAAGGTAATCGCAATTCCAACCGCCTTTCCCAGTTGTGTCACGGGATAGATGTCGCCGTATCCCACAGTGAGCAGCGTCGAGGCAGCCCACCAGATGCCGGAAAAGGCGTTTTTGAAGACATCCGGCTGTGCCTCATGTTCAATGCTGTACATAAAGAGGCTTGATGCCACCATCAATACCAGAATGATAAACACGGAGGACATCAGCTGCTGCCGCTTGCGCATGATGACCTCGGTGATGACATTGAGAGAGTCGTAGTACGCGTTAATCCGGAACAGACGCAGAATCCGCGCGACGCGGAACATGCGGAATGCCGCGGCGCCTGTCGGGAAGAAGACCGGAAGATAGTAAGGAAGAAACGAGAGCAGGTCGATGATGCCCGCGGCGGAGAAAATATACCGCAGGACAGCCTGCCGCTCGGCGCGGTCTTTATACAGATATTTCGCGGTGCAGACGCGAAGAACATAGTCAACCGCAAACAAAAACACGGTAACCGCCTCGATCATGCGCAGCTCGCCGGCATATTTTGCCTCGAAGCTGTCAAATGTAATCAGGACGCTGGCTGCGAGGTTGATAAGCAGCGCGGCCGTGCTGACGATGTCATACGCCTGATTCAGCGGCTCATCGATGACGCCGACACTGACCATGTTAAAAATCTGTTCGCGCGCCGTGCGGTTTTTGTGTTTTGGATGTGCGTTCGGACTCATAATGCCTTGCTCCGCGTGCAGTAATCGTGCTATGCTACTTTAATATAGAATAGCACGTTTGTCAGAAAGGAGCAATTGCCGCGCGTGTTCCGGCAGGGATGCGCACGGATTTGCACAGGAAATTTGCTGCTTGACGCGGCACAAATCCGGCGCGGGAAACGTCCAAAACGTAAGCGTTTTGTCCGTTTCTTATTATGAAAGAGAACAGCGAGGAACTGCGATGAGACTGCCAGAAGAATTTCAGAGACGGATGGAGCGGATGCTGGGCGCGGAAGCGCCGGCTTTTTTTGCGTGTTACCAGGAAGTGCCAAAGAGGGGTCTGCGCGTAAATCCACTGAAAACACGCGCCTTGGAATTTCTGCAGAATCCGCCGTTTCCTGTCTCGCCGGTTCCATGGGTCGAAAACGGGTTTTACGTACCGGCGGATGTTCGGCCGGCACAGCATCCTTACTACAGCGCGGGCATCTATTATCTGCAGGAGCCGAGCGCCATGACGCCCGCGGATCGTCTGCCGGTCGAGGCGGGAGACCGGATTCTCGATCTCTGTGCCGCGCCCGGAGGAAAGGCGACCCAGCTTGCCGGAAAGCTGTTCTCTGCAGGCGGCAGCCGCAGAGAATACGCCCCGGGGAAGGGCATTCTGGTCGCCAATGAGATCAGCAACTCCCGGGCAAAGGCGCTCCTGCGCAATCTGGAGCTGGCCGGCGCCCCGGGCTGCTTTGTGACCAATGAGCATGCCGGCCGTCTCGCGGAGGTGTTCCCGGCGTATTTTGATAAAATCCTGGTGGACGCGCCGTGTTCCGGCGAGGGGATGTTCCGCCGGCAGGAGGAGGTTGCCGGCGTCTGGAGCCCTGAGCGTACGGCATATTTCGCGAACCTGCAGAGAGGAATTCTGGAGGAGGCGGTCCGGATGCTGAAACCAGACGGGCTGCTGATGTACTCGACCTGTACATTCTCAGCGGAGGAAAATGAGGGAACGGTGTTCTGGTTCCTGCGGAATCATCCGGAGATGTCTCTGGCGGAGATTGCGCCTTACGAGGGGTTTGCGCCGGGCCATCCGGAGTGGCTCGCGCCAGAATTGATTACGGATCCTGCTCTTGCAGCTGCTTTCGCGGAGACGGACTCAGAGATGATTGCGCAGGAGATTCAGAAAAAGTGCGTCAGGATCTGGCCTCATCGAATGGACGGCGAAGGACATTTTCTGGCACTGTTCAGGAAAACAGATGTGTCTGATTTGGAACAGCCGGAAAGAGAAAACCATTTTGTGGCAGCGGCACCCGGAGGAGCATTACAAGAGTGGCAAAAAAGGAGCAGGAGAGACAGTAAGGCGAACGGAAGCAGGAGTGACAGCGAGGGGGACGGAAACAGGAGAAAAGCGGGTCGAAACCGGAGAGACAGTATAGCGGATCGAAGCATGAAAAAAGAAGGCAGCGTACGGAGAAAAACACGGTCCGGGAGAAGCATACCGTCAGAGAACGGCACGCAGAGAAAAATCCGCTCCGGAAGAAGTACGTCGTCAGATAGCGGCGCCCAGAGCCCCAGGCAGATTCTGCAGGCATTTCTGGAAACCATGGGAATTCATCTGAGCGGAACGATCGACTGCCGGAACGAACGGCTGTATCTCGTTCCAGACTTGCCGGAAGGTGTCGGAAAGCTGAATTTTCTGCGGAACGGCGTGTTTCTCGGAGAGGCAAGAAAAGGACGGTTCATACCGTCACAGCCATTTGCGCTGTTTCTGAGCGCAGACGACTGCAGTCCGGGCGGGGTGATACGGTTTAGTCCGGAAGATCCGCGGCTGAAACTGTATCTGGAAGGACAGACGGTTGTGCTGGAGAACGGCCTGACAGAAGAAAACAGCCGGACAGAAGAAAGCAGCTGGACAGAAGAAAGCGGCAAGGGAGAAGAAAACGGCCGAACAGAAAAAAACAGCCGGACAGAAGAAAGCAGCCAGGGAAAAGAAAACGGGTGGAAACTGGTATGCGCGGACGGCTTCGGAATCGGCTGGGCGAAGCTTACAGGCAGCATCCTGAAAAACAAGTATCCCGCCTCCTGGCGCAGCTGACCCAAAAGCCTCCGGCGGATGCAAGACGTCCACTGGACGATCAGCATCCCTCCTGAGTGAGGGGAGGGGGAATTGAAGACCGCTTGCGGACTTTGTTTTAAAAGCTCATGAGGAGCCCTGCCGCCGGGGCCGGCGCTTCCGCCGGAAGAGATTCTGGATGTGTTCTTCAAAATAATTGTTTACGAACCCGCCGATCAGCAAAATGTAGAAGCAGCAATACAGCCAGAACAGGAAAATCGCCACCGTCCCGAGGCTGCCGTAAAAGGTCGTGTACCGGTTTTTTCCGCTGACATAGATGCGGAAAAAGAGCGAAAAGACCGCCCAGACAACCGTTGTCAGGACAGCACCGGGCAGCTGGTGCAGGAATTTGCGGCGCCCTGCCGGAACAAATTTATAGATCGACATGAAAATAACGATGATACAGGCAGTTGCCAGCAGGTAGCGGCCGGTTGTCATAAATGACAGAACCAGAGGAGAGTCCGGCATGGCTGCCCGGATCGCGGAATTGATGACGCGGCTGAAGATGATCAGCACGATGAAAAAGAGCACCGCGATCATAACGATTGTGTAAACGATCGACACCAGAAGCAGCGAGAGATAATTCCGCTGGTCGTGTGTGCGGTAGATGCGGTTCATCCCGCGGATCAGAGCCATGGTTCCCTGCGAGGAGGCCCAGACCAGCACCAGGATCGAGAGGGGAACCAGGTGGAAGGAGCGGTTGTAGGACTCCCAGATGATGTTTGAGATCAGGTGATCGAGGATGTCCGGCGTGATGCTGGTGACAGCGGAGATCAGGTCCTCCTGCCGCATGCCCATGTGCGGGATCAGCCGGCTGGCCAGGATCAGAATCGGAATAATTGACAGAAAAAAGAAAAACGCGATGCTGGAAGCATACGTTCCCACGTTCCGGCTGCCGAAACCCTGCGCGATTTCGAACCCTGCCTGTCTGACGGCAGTCGCGTCGATCGGATCGGTATTCTGTTTTGGACTTCTTTTGGGATGTCTGCGCATGCCGGATCCTCTTATCATAGTCAGCGTCAAAACGGGTATGACATTCTTCACAAGTTTCTGACGGCGTGATCCTGACAGGATCCTCTGCCGCCGGCGTGTTCCCATCATAGCACATCCTGCAGAAAAAAACGAGGACAGAGGGATGAAATGACGCTTTTTTTGATTTTCTTGTGGTATGATAAGTATAAATGGAAAACAAAAGAATTCTGGAAAAATACAATGCGTATAAGCTGGGGTGGCTTCACGATTCCCTTCATTTTGTGATCCTGATTGCCGCGGCATTCATACTGTTCCGGTTTGTGATCGGCCTCGCTGTTGTCGGAGGGGATTCCATGGAGCCTGCGCTCCAGGACGGCACGGTCGTCCTGTACCTCCGGACAGTCCGGAATTTTCAGCCGGGCGACATCATCTCGATGCGTGTCCCCTCAGGCGCATACTATGTGAAGCGCGTTGCCGCTGTGGGAAAGGACACCGTAGACCTGCAGGACGGGCATGTACTGGTAAATGGAGAAACCGTGGACGATCCCTGGGCGCAAGGAGAGACGGACGAGGAGACAGGCGCAGTCATTTACCCGTATTATGTCAGGGAGGGAAATGTGTTTGTGCTTGGTGATAACCGCGTGGTCTCCATGGACTCACGCGCGTTTGGAGAGGTCAGCCGGCGTCAGATCAAGGGGAAACTGCTGCTGCGGTTTGGAAAAGACGGAATCCACCGCGTCAGGTGACGGCGGAAGGATGCAGGAGTTTACAGAATGAAACGTTTCGACCGCCTTAAGACAATTCAGCTGGTGATTCTGATCACACTGACTGCCGTGGCGCTGATTACAATTTTGCGTGATACAGATTTGTATTATCTGATCGCGGCTGATCCGCACGTCAGACTGCTTTGCGGGCTGCTGTGGATCGTGCTGGCGGTCTCGTTCGGTTTTTTGTTTTATGATTTTAACTCTTACTCGGATCTAAAACGGGAAAACATGGAGCTGGATCAGGCGATTTACGCAGACGCGCTGACCGGAATCGCAAACCGGTACAGTGTGGATGTTTATATCGGCCAATATCTGGACCGGGCGCTGCCTGAGAGGATGGTATGTATTACGCTGGATCTGACAAGCCTCGCCCGGATAAACCATCAGAGCGGGCACGCGGGAGGAGATGCCGCGATTTTGGCCTTCTCCGGGATTCTGCAGCGGGATGCGGGGGAACAGTGTTTTGTCGGAAGAAACGGCGGCAATAAATTTGTCGTGATATTTGAAGACTGTACGGAGAAGCAAACGGAAACGTGGATCGAAAAAGTCTCCGGACAGGTCAGAGAATACAACAGCACGCACGCGGAGGCGCCGCTGATCTGCCGCGCCGGAATTGCTTCCTGTGAGGCGGATCAGGTGCAGTCAATCACCGAACTGGTCGCGCTCTCGGACAGGAGAGCAGCCAGATCAGATGCCGGAGAGCCGGGGAGAACTGCAGACATTGGAAAAGCTTGACCAGAACTATCTGAATGACCTTGTGCGGAAGGCGAAGCGTGGGAGCAGCAATGCCTTTGCAGAGCTTTATGCCGCGGTGAGCGGGCGTCAGTTCGCCTATCTGATGTATATGCTTCATGACCGCCGGGCGGCGGAAGCAGCGCTTTTGGAGGCGTTTGTCCTCGCGCTGCAGGAGCTCGGAGCCCTTCAGAGGCCAGAGCTGTTTATGTCGTGGATCAGCCGGATTTCTTACCGGTACTGCAGGGAGCTGCAGAGAAGCGCGCCCGTGTCAGCAGGCGAATCCCCTCAGACATCAGTGTCTACGCAGCTGATGAATCTGCCACTGGCTGAGTCACAGGCATCTGTGATGTATTATTCACAGGGGATGTCAGTAAGGGAGATCAGCGACATTCTGAATCTTGGAGAGGGAACGATCCGGAGACGTCTGCGCACTGCGAGAAGGCATCTGAGGCATTATAAGGTTGAGGGAGAAGCACGCGCGGGGGATGCCGAGGGCAGGCGGAGGAGAATCCGCAGAAGCAAAAGCAGTTCGGAGATGGACGCCGTGACAGAAGCTTCGATTCTGGCGGAAGTCTTCGCGCGGTGTGAAAAATCCCCCAATACGCTGCCGATTGAGGCGCTGTCCTCCTACGCGGTTTACCGAAAGGAGCGGTTTTCTCTGCAGAGAGGCATTCTGGCAGCGGCAATGATCCTTTTTCTGCTTTTGCCGCTTCTGTTTGTTCTGCCGGAGTTTGACGTGACAGAGGAGGACACCGGTGCGCGCGGTCTCCCGGTATATGCTGTATCAATCCGCTCAATTCTGCCGGTCAGCAGCGTCACAGCGTCCATGCGCGGCCATGCGCTGCCGGTTTATGAGGCGGCCCGCCGCAGTTATTCCGTAGAGCCGACAAGAAACGGAACGCTTCTGGTCGAAGTGAAGCTGGCCAACCGCCAGCAGGCCAGAAAAGAATACAGTGTGACAGATGTGGACGCGGACAGCCCGGTGCTGCTTGGCAGCGAGACCAGTGCCGGCAAGCTGATCCTGTGCGTCGATGACGAAGGAATCGGCGTGGACTACCGGGAAGTCAGAGCGGCTGCCGCTTCCGGGACAGTCATCCGCCCGCTTGCGGCGGACGCGGAGCAGGGGATCGTATTTTCCTACCCCGACGAGGCGTGGGATATCTATATACCAGATCACATAGGAAACACATTGCATCTGGCAGTGCATTTTGAGTAGATGGCAAAAACAGGCAGCGCGCAATGTCCGGGGGATTTTGCCGCCCGGGTACAGGAGCGTGATTCGCAAGCACGGGAAAGCGTTATGTGCTGTGCGCAAATGTTTCACCGGGAAAGATAGTGTCAACTGACGTATGAAAGCTGATTAAAAAGAAGGGACGGCAAGCATGAAAATAGGATGCCGGGTATGGCTGGCGAGAGGGCTGGTTTTGTGCCTGCTTCTTGGAGTGGTACTGATGGCCATTTACGGGCGAAGTGTTCTCGCGGATAATCCAGACAGCGGCGCGGCAGAAAGCGGAAAGAAACACCTGGTAATCGAGGTTGTAGAGGATATCCCGGCCGTCGAAATTGAGGACGATGAGGTGCCGCTCGCCGCGGCTCCGGTATCCTCCGGGCAGAACAGTCTGCGTCATCCGCTGATGATGGGATGTCTTCTGACGGCGGTGGCGGCCTATGTCATCTATTTCAGCCGTTACGACAGAAAGCTTGCCCGGCTGCGCCGCCAGGCGGCTGAGGCCGAGTACAACGCAATGAAAAAACACTGAAGAAAACCAGAAGTACGATGGGGAAAAACGGATGAGCAGTGATATTGCGGCAATTCTGATGGGAATCGCGGCGCTGGCGGTTTTTCTGGGATACCAGATCCGCAGACACCGGCGGAGAAAGCAGGAAATCAGACAGCTCCGCGACGCGTTTTCGATCCGGCCGGAGGAAAACAAATGATTGTTCTGAGCAGTGCGGGAATTTCTCTTCTGCTGGACTGGATTCCGGCGGCAGGTCTGATCCTGCTGGCCTGCGCGTTTCTTGTGGGGAGACATCGCCGCCGGGCAGAGGAACTCAGACTGCGTGAGAAAATCGACGCATATAAGAGAAAAGAAGAGGAACAGAGAGAATAAGAGAGAATAGAGTTAAGACGGAATGCGAGGCAGATCTTAAATGGAATTTGGTTTCCGGCGGGTGACATCATGAAAAAGACGTCAGGGTTCATTATAAAAAGAATATTGACACTGGTGCTGGCGATCGCGCTGGCGGCCGGTTTTGCCCTGTCGCAGATGTCCGGCCGGGTTCTGCAGGCGACTGCGCTTCCGGAGGGAGCATTCACAGAAAGTGCCGTATCGGAAAGAGCACTCACAGAAAGCGCCGTGTCGGAAGAAACGCCCGCAGAAAGCGCTGCATCGGAGGAAGACGGGCTCGCGATGGAAACCACTGATCTCACGATTCCGGAGCGTGACGGCGGATCCAGGCAGACAGGCAGAAAATCTGTCACCAGACAGCCGGATGAGTTCTCTTTGGAAGAACAGGCAGAAGAAAACCTGCCTGAGAAAAACCAGAAGGGATCTTCGGACTTGTCATCAGAAACAGCTGACGCACAGCAGGCAGGCGAAGCCGGTACCCAGGATAATCCTGACAGTCAGGCAGCGGGAGATATTGATAAGCAGTCTGGCAGTAATTCTGGTGAACAGGTTTCCGGAGATCAGGCTGGTCAGTCAGGTAGTAATTCTGGCAGACAGGTTTCCGGAGATCAAGCTGATCAGGCCGGGTCTGAAAAGCAGAAGGATGGACAGAACAAACAAACTGGTGAGATGACAGATGAAGCGGACGGGTCCGGCAGCTCAGCTGGCCAGCCCGCAGGCCAGAGCAGTCAATCAGACCAGGGCAGCCAGTCCGGTGATCAGAGCGCGCAATCCGGTCAGAGCAGCCAGTCCGGTGAGCAGAGAGCGCAATCCGGCCAGGGCAGTCAGTCCAGTGACAAGGACAGTCAGCCCGGTGGCCAGAGCGCGCAATCCGGTCAGAGCAGCCAGCCCGCCGGTCAGAGCGCGCAATCCGGGCAGAGCAGCCAGCCCGCCGGTCAGAACGCCCAATCCGACCAGAGCAGCCAGCTCGCCGGTCAGAACGCGCAATCCGGACAGAGCGGCCAGCCCGCCGGACAGAACACCCAATCAGGCCAAGGCAGCCAGTCCGGTGATCAGAGCGCGCAATCCGGTCAGGACAGTCAATCCGGCCGGAGCGGTCAGTCCGCTGTCGAGGGCAGTCAGTCAAATAAACGAAAATTTGCCGCGGTCTCTGGCGGAGATCAGGCAGAAGGCGCGGCGGATTCAGACGGGAAGAAGCCTGAGGAGGCGTCTGCTTCTGCCGGAAAGAGGACGGCTCCCAGATACGAAGTGACCGTGACGGCGGAAAGCAGCTCGGTTTTGTACGACGGCGCGCCGCATGCTGTCAGCAAGCTGCAGGGGACGAAGTTCAGGATTGCGAATGAGCAGTATTCCATAAAAGGCCTTGCCGCTTTTGCAGAGGGTACAGATGCCGGAGAGTATCCCGTTGAGATCACAGGAAATCCTACAGTGCGTGACAGCGCAGGGAATGACGTGACAGAGCAGTTCTCGATCAATCTCATGACCGGAACGCTGCAGATCAGGCGCCGCACGGTAATTCTCACTTCTTCCAGCGCGCAGAAGCAATACAGCGGAACTCCCCTGACAGAGGATCATGTGCGCGTCTCGGGAGACGGATTTGCGGATGGAGAAGGTGCCGTCTGGCAGACCAGCGGCGCGCAGACAGACATCGGCAGCAGCCTGAACACATTCACATGGAGCTTAACTCCCGGGACAAAGCAGGAGAATTATGACATCCGTGAGTCTTTTGGCACACTCTTGGTGGTAAATGCCCGCGCGCGCTATGAAATCACGCTCCAGGCAAAAAGTGAAACCGTGCAGTATGACGGCGCGGAGCACAGCCTGGACGGATTTCTCACAACCTGTTTTGGCATCGGCAGCCAGATCTATACAGTAGAGGGGATGGATGCCTCAGTTTCGTCCAGAGAGCGGGGAATCTATACATCCGCGGTCACTGGAACCCCTGTTGTCCGGGATGCCTCCGGAAGAGATGTCACGAGTCAGTTCCGTGTGATTACGAGAAACGGCCTCTTGAAAATAACATAATCCAATTCATCGATTCTTTCTTCCTTTGTTGTTGAAACAGCTGGTGAAGTCTGTTAAAATGAAATTGCACACAATCAATTTGCGTGGTGGATATTGAACTGTTTCGGGCTTTTCTCTCAGGGAAATCTGCCCGTTTCAGGATGTCTTCATCACCCAAAGGAAAGCAATTGATGATACAGAGGGAGGATCGCCTGCATGAATCAGTCGTTTGATATTCAATCTTACATGACCAGGGGTGTGGAGCGTGTTGTGGCGGATGCTGTCAAGGCAACCTTGAAGGATCCCAGAGAAAGCGCTTTCATGCTGAAATTCGCGGCGGCCAGCCGTGCTGCGTCCAAAAAGCGCGCCAGGGCAGAAAAAAACGGGGAGCATATTCCCCCGTTTCTGATTGCCAGCATCACCAGCAAGTGCAACCTGCACTGTGCCGGCTGCTATTCCAGATGCAACCACGCGACAGTCGATGCCGAGCCGGTCGAGCAGCTTACGGGCGAGGAATGGCTCAGGATTTTTGAAGAAGCAGACGCACTTGGCATCAGCTTCATTTTGCTTGCCGGCGGCGAGCCGATGCTGCGCAGAGACATCATCGAGGCAGCCGGCCGCAGACCGAATATTCTGTTTCCGATTTTTACGAACGGGACATTTATGAACGGGCGGTACTTTGACCTGCTGGACAGATGCCGCAACCTCATTCCGATCATGAGCATCGAAGGGGAACAGGAGACGACAGACGCAAGAAGGGGACCCGGCATTTACCGGAAGCTGATCGCGAACATGGACGAGCTGCACAGGCGCGGCCTGATTTTTGGTGCTTCTGTGACGGTTACAACAGAAAACATCCATGAGGTAACGTCGGATACGTTTCTTGGAAAGCTGGCTGAGCGCGGCTGTAAGGCAGTTATTTACGTTGAATTTGTCCCCGTCACGGATGACAGCAAGGAGCTGGCACCCGGCGATGAGGAACGCGCGTTTCTTCGCGGCGAAATTGCCCGCCTGCGGGAAGAATGTCCGGAGATGGTGTTTGTCTCGTTCCCGGGGGACGAAAAAAGCTCTGGCGGATGTATTGCGGCCGGCAGAGGCTTTTTCCACATCAATTCTCACGGCGGAGCAGAACCATGTCCATTTTCGCCGTATTCAGACGTCAATGTGAAAAACACGTCGCTCCGCGAGGCGATGAACTCGCCCCTTTTCAAGGCACTTCAAAGCGGTGATCTGCTGATCGATGACCACGACGGGGGGTGTGTGCTATACGAGAAGCGCGGCCAAGTCGAGCAGCTGCTCGGGCTCGGAACCGGCGTCTGTTGACAAGATCACAGCTTTTCGTTATCTTCAAAGCAGCTGTATTTAGTAAATGCAATTGGTGTTTGCGTTTACTATAAACGCTCCGCAGGAAACGATCAAAACGCAAGCATTTTGTTCGTTTCCTAATAAACATGTGCCGTGTCAATCTGCGGGGCAGATGATATCATGGATTATGATCCCTGATATCCGGTTTGAGGAGGTTCTCCAAGATGATCAATAAACTGTTTGAACTGAATCAGGAAACACTTTCCATCATCGAAGAAATCGGAGGCCACATGCCCGGCGGGCTGATTATTTACAGGGCAGAGGAACCGGAAGAACTGATCTACGCAAATAAGTCCGTTTTTGCGATCTATGGCTGTTCCGGCCCCGAAGAATTCAGGGAACTTACAGGCTGTACATTCCGCGGAATGGTTCACCCGGATGACTATCAGGACCTCTCCGCAGCCATTGCCCGTCAGATCGGCAGCAGTGAGGATAAGATGAACTACGCCGAGTACCGGATTATCCGGAGAGACGGAGAAGTCAGATGGGTGGATGACCACGGCCATTTTGCCCGGACAAAGGAGTACGGCGGGGTTCACGTTGTCTTCATCTCGGATATCACAGAGAAGAAAGCGCAGCGCGAAGAAGACGCGGCGACGAGGAACGCAGTCATTTCCACATTGACAAATGCGTATATTACCGTCTGGCTTATCAATGATGTGGTGACAGAGAAATGTTCCCTGTATCACACCGACAAGGATGAGGCACACGCCGAGGCGATCCGGAACGCCCTGAGCCACGCGCGGTACACCGATACCAAGACACAGTACGTGGCAACGATGGTGGCGCAGCAGGATCAGGAGCGGATGCAGGAGCAGATCGGACTGCCGTATATCATAAAACAGTTTGAGACGAAGGATCAGTTCTCTGTCAGCTTCACCCGCTCACTGGAGAGCGGTCCGCGGCACTACCGCATTGACTTCGGAAAAGTCTACATGCCCGGCGGAAAGATCGGGGCCATGATGGGCTTCAAGGACGTAGAGGATGAAATCCGTCAGGAGGAAGCGCTCCGGATAGCGCTGGAGGAGGGCAGGAAGGCAGAAGAGGAAAACCAGAGGCTGGCGGAAGAAGTCCAGTCGGCCGCGCGGCTTGCGGAGTTGATGGGATCGGTCTCATCGCTTCTCACCAATATGCCCGCCATGAGCTTCTCAAAGGATGCCCAGACAAGGGTATACCGGGCATGCAACCAGGCATTTGCGGAATATGCCGGAAAAAGCAGGCCCGAAGAGGTCGTCGGGCTGACGGACCATGAGCTGTTCGACAAGGAGACGGCCGACCACTTTGTGGAGGATGACACAAAGGCACTCGCCATGGACGGCGCGTATGTTTTTTTTGAAGATGTCCCCGACGCGGCAGGAACTGTTATCCGCAATCTTCAGACCACAAAGCTGAAATTTTCAGATGAAACAGGCCGGCTCTGCCTGCTCGGAATGTGCGTGGATGTCACAGAGATGACACGCATCAAGACGGCTGAGGCAGAGGCGCGTGCCAAGCAGCATGAGCTGGAGGAGAAGCTGGCGCTGCAGGAGCAGATATCCGCGCAGGAGAGCCAGAAGAAAGAGCTCAACAGCATGATTACCGCCATGGCGTCTGATTACCGGAGCGTTTATCATGTGGATATCGACACGGATGACGCCGTCTGTTACCGGGCAGACCCCGGCGATCCGAACCAGACGCCCGAAGGGGAGCATTTTCCGTATCACGAGAGATTTCGTGAATACTGCAGGATGTATGTGGATCCGGAGTTCCAGCAGGGGTTTCTGCGTTTTATCGATCCTGAGCAGATCCGCTCTGTTCTGGCGACGGAGAATATCATGGCTTACCGCTATCTGGCGCACAGAAACGGAACCTCATATTATGAGATGCTCCGGATGGCCGGCGTCCGGCATCCGGGTGACCGGGAGGATCATATCGTCCACGCAGTCGGCCTCGGATTTACAGTAATCGACGCAGAGATGCGGGAAACGATGGCGAGGAACCATGAGCTTGCCGAGGCACTGGCTGCGGCAGAGAGCGCCAACAAGGCAAAAACAGCCTTTCTTTCCAATATGAGCCACGAGATCCGCACGCCGATGAACGCAATTATCGGTCTCGATAACATTGCCCTGAACGATCCCTCCATCTCTGATTCTACCAGGGAACATCTGGAAAAGATCGGCACCTCCGCGCATCGTCTCCTTGGGATTATCAATGATATTCTGGACATGAGCCGGATTGAATCCGGGCGCATGACGATCAAGAGCGAGGAATTCTCATTTGCGCAGGCGCTGGCCCAGGTCAATACGATGATCAGCGGGCAGTGCCGGGACAAGGGAATTGAATACGACTGCCGCGTCATTGGAAAAGTAGATGACTATTATATCGGCGACGATATGAAGCTGCGGCAGATTCTGATCAACATTCTCGGAAATGCGGTCAAGTTCACGCCGGAGGGAGGCAGGGTGTCCTTCACCGTGGAGGAAACGGCCCGGTTTGAGGGACGGGCGGCTTTGCGCCTGGTTATATCCGACACCGGAATCGGCATGAGTGAAGAATTTCTGCCCAAACTGTTTGAGCCGTTCGCCCAGGAAGACTCATCCAGCACGAACAAATACGGCAGCACAGGTCTGGGCATGCCGATCACAAAGAGTATTGTCGAACTGATGAACGGCCGGATTGACGTGAAGTCAAAGAAAGGCGAAGGAACCACCTTTACTGTGACCATCACATTGCTGGAATCAGACAGAACGGCAGAAGCAGCAGAGGCAGGAGTCATTCATCCGGATGATCTCTGTGTGCTCGTGATCGACGATGATCCGATTGCGTGTGAGCACGCGCAGCTTGTGCTGGGACAGGTGGGCGTCAGCTGCGAAAAAGCATGCTCCGGGGCTGAGGGGCTAGAGATGGTAAAGCTCAGAAACGCCAGAAGAGATCCCTACAACCTGATTCTGGTCGACTGGAAGATGCCGGAGATGGACGGCGTGGAAACGACCAGAAAGATCAGAGAAGCGGTGGGAAGCGAAATCCCTGTTATTATCCTGACCTCATACAGCTGGGAAGAGATTGCAGACGAGGCCGTTGCGGCCGGTGTTGATACCTTCGTGGCCAAGCCGCTGTTTGCCGGTTCGGTCATGGATGAATTCCGGGAAGCGTTTCATAAGAAAAACGAGCAGCTGGTGAAGCAGACCGCGGATCTCAAAGGCAGGCGGATTCTTCTCGCGGAAGACATGCCGGTAAACGCCGAGATCATGATGATGGTGCTGTCCATGCGCGAGATGGAAATCGACTATGCCGAGAACGGCCGGATAGCCGTAGAGAAGTTTGCCTGCAGTGCTCCCGGATACTATGACGCGATTCTGATGGATATGCGGATGCCGGAGATGGACGGTCTGGAGGCGACTAGGAAGATCCGGGAAATGGACAGAAAGGACGCCGGCGCGATCCCGATCATTGCGCTGACGGCCAATGCGTTTGACGAGGACGTCCAGCAGTCGATGCAGGCCGGGCTGAACGCGCACCTGAGCAAGCCTGTAGAGCCGGAAGCACTTTTCAGGACGCTGGAGGGGCTCATCAGGCCATGATGCGTCCGTCATAAATGAAATCACAAAAAGGGGTAGAGAAAACGGGCCCGATGTGGTAGAATGCTAACCGTCACATCGGGCTCTTTTTCTCATCCGGGCGGATGAGAAAGGAGCATTTTAATGGGAAAGAACCTCAAGGGCAAAGGATTTTTTGAGGAAAGAGGAAAATAAATGAAACTAGGTATCGTCGGACTTCCGAATGTCGGGAAAAGCACATTGTTTAACTCGCTGACCAGAGCAGGCGCCGAGATGGCCAATTATCCGTTCTGCACGATTGACCCGAATGTCGGAATCGTTCCTGTGCCGGATCACCGCCTAAAGCTTCTGGGAGACTTTTACCAGTCCAGAAAGGTGACGCCGGCGGTAGTTGAATTCGTCGACATCGCAGGTCTTGTGCGGGGCGCGTCAAAAGGTGAGGGACTGGGAAACCAGTTTCTGGCAAATATCAGAGAGGTTGACGCGATCGTGCATGTGGTGCGGTGTTTTGAGGATGAGAATGTCATTCATGTGGATGGCTCCATCGATCCGCTCCGTGACATCGAGACAATTGATCTGGAGCTTGTGTTCGCGGATCTCGAGGTGCTGGAGCGGCGCATGGCAAAGACAGCCCGTTCCGCGCGCAATGACAAGAAGATTGCCGTAGAGTACGCGATGCAGGAGCGTCTGAAGAAGCATCTGGAAGAGGGGAAGGACGCTGCTCTGTTTGAGCTGCAGAGTGAAGACGAGGAGAAGTGGTTTGCGGAGTACAATCTGCTGACGGCTAAGCCTGTTATTTACGCGGCGAATGTCGGTGAGGACGATCTGGCTGACGATGCCGCCGGAAATGCGTATGTGCAGAAGGTGCGTGCCTACGCGGCGGAGCGGGGCAGTGAAGTGTTTGTGATCTGTGCCAGCATCGAGGCGGAGATTTCTGAGCTGGACGATGAGGAACGCGCCATGTTTCTGGAGGACATGGGTCTCGCGGAATCGGGTCTGGACAAGCTGATCCAGGCCAGTTACCGGACGCTCGGACTGATGAGCTTCCTGACATCCGGTGAGGACGAGACACGGGCGTGGACCATCCAGATCGGCACAAAGGCACCGGTCGCGGCAGGAAAAATCCACTCGGATATGCAGCGCGGCTTTATCAAGGCAGAGGTCGTCAATTATCAGGACCTGCTTGACTGCGGCTCTTACGCTGCTGCCCGCGACAGGGGACTGATCCGTCAGGAAGGGAAAGAGTATGTCGTACAGGACGGCGACGTGATACTGTTCCGCTTTAATGTTTGATGGAATGAATGCCTGACGGGATGAATGCCTGACGGAATGAATGCCTGACGGGATGAATGCCTGACGGGATGAATGCCTGACGGGATGAATGCCTGATGGAATGAATGTTTGGCTGAATAGGTGTCTGGCTGAATGAGGGAGACGAATATCAAGATGCGTTCAAAACTACGAATCCGGAGCAGAGCTGTTTGTCTGATGCTTGCGCTGGCAGTGGTGTTTTTGACAGCTGCCGGCCAGATAACGGACGCGCAGGCAGCTTCAAAAGCAGTTACGCAGACAGCCTCAAAAACAGAAACACATACGGCTTCAAAGAATAAAAAAGCCGTTCTGAAGGGCTTCGTGAAGAAGAACGGCAGAACCTACTACTACCAGAAGGGTGAGCGCGTCACCGGAGAGAAGAAAATCGGGAAGTACTGGTATCTGTTCAATGAAAACGGAGTCATGCAGAGGGGCTTCCATGATGTTCCCGGCAAGAAAAAAATCTGCTATTACGATAAAAACGGGCGCCGGATTCACGGGAAAAAGACAATTCGGGGAGATGTGTGTGTCTTCAAAAGCAAGACGGGCAAGCTGGAGAGCAGAATTGCCGA
>JAFVEX010000120.1 GCA_017475785.1 Eubacterium sp.
CGACCATGATCACGAGGGGCACGACCACGACCATGATCACGGGCCGGACTGCACATGCGGGTGCCATGACCACGATCATGAGCATGACCATGATCACGAGCACCATCAAGACCACGAGCACGAGCATGAGGAACACGAGCACCACTACGACCATGATCATGAGGAGCATGAACACGATCATGACCACGATCATGAGCATGACCATGAGCACGATCACCATCATGACCATGAGCACGATCACCACCATGACCACGATCATGACCATGAGGAACACGAACACCACCACGACCATGATCATGATCATGAGGAGCATGAACACCATCACCATCATGACCACGATCACGATCACCACCACCATCATGATCATGGCTCGGACTGCACATGCGGGTGCCACGACCACGATCATGACGCGGACGAAATCTTTACCAGCTGGGGCAAGGAGACCATCCGCAAATATACCGCAGAAGAGATAAAAGCGATTCTCGCGGCTCTTGAAGACAGCGCGACATACGGAACGGTTCTCCGCGCAAAGGGAATGGTACCTGCAGCGGACGGCTCCTGGATCTATTTTGACATGGTTCCCGGCGAGAGCGATGTCCGCGCCGGCGCGCCGGAGTACACCGGAAGACTCTGTGTCATCGGTGCAGAACTGAAGGAAGATAAGCTGGCGGATCTGTTCCACCTGATCTGACAGAACTGGAGAAGGCTATGAATGAAGACAACATCCGTGTACCTGTGTTTTTGATCACCGGATTCCTTGAAGCGGGAAAAACCTCGTTTCTGAACATGACGATCCGTCAGGATTATTTTATGATAGAAGAGACGACTCTGCTGATCAATTGCGAGCAGGGCGAGAAGGAATACAATACCTCCGTTTATAAGGAACTCTTCAACACGGAGTACGCAGAGATCACGGAAAAGGAAAAATTTACCAAAGAGAACCTGGAGGAACTTGACGCACTCTACGCGCCCGCGCGCGTACTGCTGGAGTACAATCCGCTCTGGGGCGTGAAAGAGCTCGAAGAGATGAAACTGCCTGAGGGCTGGGGCATCGTGCAGGAAATTGTCATTGTTGACGCCAGCACGTTCCAGGTCTATGTAAACAACATGAAATCCCTGTTCGTCGATATGTCCCGCAACGCGGAGCTGGTCATCTTTAACCGCTGCACAAAGGACATGCCGCTGGCCAATTTCCGCAGGAGCATCAAGGTCGTGAATCCGGCCTGCCAGGTGCTGTTTGAGGATGTCAACGGCGATATGACAGACATTTTTGAGGATACAGTTCCATATGATCTTGACGCGGATCTGATTACCATCGAAGATGTTGACTACGGGATCTTCTACGTCGATGTGCGCGAGCATCCAGACCGGTACCGCGGAAAAACGGTGCGGTTTAAGGGGCGCGTCATGAAACAGCTGAGCTTTGGGAAGGGGATTTTTGTCCCCGGGAGACAGGCGATGACCTGCTGCGCGGACGACACCACATTCATTGGATACGTTTGCGAGAGCCGCTCCACGCCGAAGCTGAAGACCGGAAACTGGGTTGAAGTCACCGCTGAAGTAGATTACGGATACTCCAAAATATACGGAGAAGAAGGTCCCATCCTGAAGGCGAAGGCTGTGAAGAACGCAATGCCGCCGGAAGTGGATATGGTGTACTTTAGCTGATTTTGAGCAGCGCTTTGACCCTGATGGGCAGGAGAAGATATGTATTTGATTGCTGGCCTGGGGAATCCGGGAATGAAGTATGCCGGGACGCGGCACAATATGGGTTTTGACGCCATTGACGAGCTGGTGGACCGGCACAGGATTCCTTCGGGCGGCGTGAAGATGAAGGCTATGTATGGACAGGGCTTCATCGGCCCGGAGCGGGTGATTTTGCTGAAGCCCATGACGTATATGAACAACAGCGGCGAGGCTCTGCGCGCGTGGGTTGATTATTACAAGCTGGTTCCGGAGGAGGATCTGATCGTCATCTATGACGATGTGGATCAGGAGCCCGGACGTATGCGTATCCGCAAGAAGGGAAGTGCCGGCGGGCACAATGGGATGAAGGATATCATCCGGCATCTCGGGACGGATTCTTTTGCGCGGATCCGGATCGGGGTCGGACAGAAGCCGCCCGGCTGGGATCTTGCGGATTATGTCCTGAGCCGCTTTCCGGCTGATACACGTAAAGTGGTGGACGAAGTGATCCGGGATGCTGCCCTGGCGGCGGAAATGATCGTGCAGGGGCGCATCGATGAAGCGATGAATCTGTATAATGCAAAGGGGAAGGCCGAATGAAGGCACTGATGCAGCCGCTGGAGGCAGTCGCCGGCTTTGACGACATCCGAAAGCAGATGCGAAAGAACAGGGGTGTTCTGGAGATCACGGGAACTGCGGGCTCTCAGATGGCACACCTGACTGCCGGCCTGGCGTCCGGCTTCGATCACGCGCTGATTATCGCGGAGAACGATCTCAAGGCGCGCGAGCTTTTTGAAGATTACCGGCTGTACGGCCGGGATGTGATGCTGTATCCCGCCCGGGATATGATTTTTTATCAGGCGGAGATCACAGGAAATGAACTGACCCGGCGCCGCATGCAGGTGATCCGGGCGTTGATTGAGCGGAAGAATGTCACAGTCATCTCCTCGACAGGGGGGTGCATGGACTATCTTCTGCCTTTTCGCGTGCTGAAAAACAGCCTGATCACAATCCGGAATGACAGTGAGCTGGATGTGACCGAACTATCCCGCTCGCTTGCGCGGCTGGGATATGAGCGTACGGCAGAAGTCGAGGTGCCCGGACAATTTGCTGTCAGAGGCGGCATCATCGATGTGTTTTCGCTTCCCGAAGAATTGCCCTGGCGCATAGAACTCTGGGGTGATGAAGTGGACTCGATCCGCCAGTTTGACCCGGAGAGCCAGAGGTCGATCGAGAATGTAACAGAAATTACGATTTACCCCGCGACTGAGGAAATCGGCGCCGGGGAGGAGGGGTTTTACGGTCGTCTGACCGATACGCTGCCGGATTATTTTTCACCGGATGAGCCCCTGTTTCTTGCGGAGCCGCTCCGGATCCTGGAGGCGGCCGAGGCTCTGTCACGGGAATACCGTGAGTCAATGGCACACCGGCTCGAGAAGGGTCTGGTGGCGAAGGGCGCCGCAAACCGGATGATCACGCCGGAACTGCTGATCTATCATCTGAACCGGCGGAACTGCGTCGGCCTCGCGATGATGCAGACGGGCGGCGCATATGAGACGACCGGCCAGTATGCTGTCGACGTGAGAGCAGTGAACCCGTACAACAATCAGTTTCCGTTGCTGGTGCGGGATCTTACCCGCTGGAAGAAAAACGGCTATACGGCAGTGCTGCTGTCCGCCTCACACACCCGCGCGAAGCGTCTGGCGGGGGAACTGCTCCAGGAGGGACTGAATGCGTTTTACAGTGAAGATCCGGAGCGCGTGCTTGCCCCCGGTGAGATTATGGTCATGTACGGAAGCGCGCGGCAGGGTTTCGAATATCCGATGCAGCGGTTCGTGCTGATTACGGAGACCGATATTTTTGGCCGCGCGCAGAAAAAGAGGCCGGCGCGGAAAAAGAACGCAAATGCAGTCCGGAGCTTCTCAGAACTTTCAGTCGGTGACTATGTCATCCATGAGAGCCACGGCCTCGGTATTTACAAAGGAATTGAAAAAGTCGAGATCGACCATATTGTAAAAGATTTTATCCGCGTGGAATATGCGGGAAACAGCAGTCTGCTGCTCCCCGCGACACAGCTGGATCTGCTGCAGAAGTACGCGGACAGCGAGGGAAAAAAGCCGAAGCTGCACCGTCTGGGCGGCGAGCAGTGGAAGCGTACCCGCGCCCGTGTGCGGCACGCGGTAAAAGATATTGCCAAAGAGCTGGTCGCGCTGTACGCGGTGCGGCAGAACAGCGACGGATACCAGTACGGGCCGGACACGGTCTGGCAGAGCGAGTTTGAGGAGCTGTTTCCGTTTGAGGAGACAGAAGACCAGTTGCAGGCCATCGCGGATACGAAGCGCGATATGCAGAGCAGGAAGATCATGGACCGGCTGATCTGCGGTGACGTCGGCTTCGGCAAAACGGAAGTGGCGATTCGCGCGGCGTTTAAGGCTGTGCAGGAGAATAAGCAGGTCGTGCTGCTGGCGCCGACCACGATACTTGCGCAGCAGCATTACAACACATTGGTCCAGAGAATGATGGATTTTCCGGTGCGTGTGGATCTGCTGTGCCGGTTTCGCACGCCGGCGCAGCAGAAAAAGACCATCGAGGACCTGAAAAAAGGTATGGTGGACATCCTGATCGGCACACACCGGGTTCTGTCAAAGGATATTGTATTCAAAGATCTTGGCCTGCTGGTTGTGGATGAGGAGCAGCGCTTCGGCGTCTCACACAAGGAAAAAATCAAGCAGATGAAAGAGACGGTGGACGTTCTTTCGCTCACCGCCACGCCGATCCCGCGAACGCTTCACATGAGCCTGATCGGCATCCGGGACATGAGTGTCCTGGAAGAAGCGCCTCTGGACCGCATGCCGATTCAGACGTATGTCAGCGAATACGACGAGGAACTGGTACGCGAGGCGATTTCCAGAGAACTTGCGCGGGACGGACAGGTATATTACGTTTATAACCGCGTCAATGATATCGCGGACGTCGCAGGGCGGATTGCCCGGCTCGTGCCGGAGGCGCGGGTCACGGCCGCCCACGGGCAGATGAACGAGCGTGAGCTTGAGCGCATTATGTATGATTTCATCGGCGGTGAGATCGATGTGCTCGTCTCCACTACCATCATCGAGACAGGGATGGACATTCCAAACGTCAACACGATTATTGTGCACGACGCGGACCGGATGGGCCTGTCGCAGCTCTATCAGCTGCGCGGCCGCGTCGGACGCTCCAACCGGGTTGCCTACGCGTTTTTGATGTACCGCAGAAACCGGCTGCTGCGGGAGGAAGCGGAAAAACGCCTCCGCGCCATCCGGGAGTTTACGGAGCTGGGCAGCGGCGTCCGGATCGCCATGCGGGATCTGGAAATCCGCGGAGCCGGCAACCTGCTGGGCGCGGAGCAGCACGGGCACATGGAAGCAGTCGGCTATGATCTTTACTGCAAGATGCTGCAGGAGGCAGTCAGCGAGGCAAAAGGCGTGCCGCAGAAGCCGTCATTTGAGACGGGCATTGATTTGCTGATCGACGCGCACATTCCAGATTCGTACATTCCCGATGAGGGACAGAAAATGGATTTGTATAAGCGGATTGCCGCTGTTGATACAAAGGAAGAGGCGGATCAGTTGACAGATGAGCTGCTGGACAGGTTCGGCGACCTTCCGGAATCTGTGCAAAATCTCATAGAGGTTTCCACAGTGAGATCACTTGCCCACAGGGCATACATTACAGAAATCAGGGAATCCAGAAACGAAATCCGCTATATTCTGTACGAGAAGGCGGCGCTGGACGCGAGCCGTTTCGCAGAGCTGATCGGAGGCTACCGCGGCGCGCTCAGACTGCAGGTGGCTTCGCCTCCCTATTTTTCTTATTTAAAGAAAAGCGCAGTGCTCTCCCAGAAGGAAGTGCTGGCGCTGGTCCGCCGTTTTACGGAGGAGCTTGGGGCGCTGGCGGTGGAGAATTTATCAGAATCATCCTGATGATCCGGACGGGAACACAGTCCCGTCTTCCTGTGAAATGAATGTGAATTGCATGTCCATATGCTTGCAAAAAGACATACATGACGTTATAATCGACTGCGTGAGGAAACTCAGGCTTTAGGAGGAATAAACCATGCATTACTTTAAACATGCGGCAGTCAGTGGTGCCCTGGCGCTTACAGTCGCGGCTTCTCTGCTGGCCGGCTGCGGAAAACATATAAACGGGACGGCCGCCGCGATTTCTGTCAACGGAGAAGAAATTAACGTCGGAACGGCTAATTTTATCCTGCGTTACCAGCAGGCGTCCACTTCCCAGCTTTTCCAGATGTACGGCCTCTCGGATGGAACAGTACTCTGGGATACGGATATCAGCGGTGACGATGACGAGGAGGAAGCAGCGTCATCCGCGTCATCTGAGGAAGCAGCGGAGGCAGCATCATCCGCGTCATCTGAGGAAGCAGCGGAGGCAGAATCTGCTTCGGCGGCGTCTTCGTCGTCGGAAGCTTCATCAGAAGATGAGGACAAGCCGCAGTACAAAACATACGGCGAGCAATTTAAGGCCGGCATCCTGGAAGATATTGAGCGGATGGTCGTCATGCGTCAGCACATGGCTGATTTCGGCTTTTCGATAACAGATGAGCAGCAGGCAAAAATCGACGAGGTTGCGGATGCCGCATACGAGGCAAATAAAGAGGTCGCCGGAAAACTGGGCGCGACAGAAGCAGATGTCAATCAGGCGGTCGAGCTCATGTCCTACGAATACCTGATGCATGACGCGATGGTTGAGGACATGGACCGCGAAGTGTCCGACGAAGAGGCCGCGCAGACATCCTTTACCTACGCGCGCTTTTCCACGACCACAGATGACGAAGAGAGCGGCGAAAAGCGCGACATGACGGATGATGAGAAAGCGGATGTGCTGAAAAAGGCCAATGAACTGATCGAAAAGGTTCAGGCAGAAGATGACATTGCCGCCTCGGATATCACAGCTCTCGCAAAAGAGATTGATGAAGACTGCACATCCCTGCAGGGCAGCTTTGGCAGCGACGATGAAGTCTATCCGGATGAGGTCAAGGAAATTCTGAAATCCCTCAAAGACGGAGAGCTTTACGGCGAAGCAATTGAGACAGACGGATATTACTATGTTGTCCGGCTTGATAGGGCCTTCGACAAAGAGCTGACAGAGAGCAAAAAGAAAACCATTCTGAGCACACGTGAGAACGATCACATCGATGAGAAGGTGCAGGAGTGGATGGACGCTTCCGAGTTTGAGGCGACGGACGCCTGGAACGCGCTCACAGTCACAGACAGCGATCCTTACGTCGTAAAGACTGAGACAACCGGCGCGGACACGGACGCAGAGAGAAGTGAAGACACAGAGGACAGCGGGAGCTCAGAAGAGGAGTCGGAGACAGATTCTGCGGCAGACTCCTCGGCGGACTCTTCGGCAGAAGACTGACCGCGCAATCCTCTTTCGTGACGAAATCATACGATCAAGTGTGTAGAAGAAAAAGCGTATGTACAATGATTTATTCTCGATCGGCCCGCTTACGTTTCACACGTACGGGCTGATGACGGCAATCGGAATCATCGCGGCGTATTATACACTGGAATACCGCGCGAAGAAAAAGGGCCTGGATTTCAGCAAAGCCTTCGGCCTGCTGATCTGGTGTCTGGTGTTCGGGTATCTGGGTTCCAAGATTCTGTACTGCATAACCATCCTGCCGGATCTGATACAGGATCCGTCCCTGCTGCTGCGGTCTATGACGAGCGGCTGGGTTGTCTACGGAGGAATTCTCGGCGGCATGCTGGGCGGCGGACTCTTCTGCCGCAGAAACCGCCTTCCGTCCTGGAAGTTTTTTGACACGGCGCTCGCGAGTATGGCGCTTGCCCAGGGCTTCGGACGGATCGGCTGTTTCTTTGCGGGATGCTGCTATGGGCGTGAAGTACACAATCATTTCAGCATCACCTTCCGGGATTCCAGCTACGCGCCGAATAATGTAGCCCTCTTTCCGACGCAGCTGCTTTCCAGCGCATTCGATTTCGTGCTGTTTTTCTTCCTTATTTACTATGATAATCACAGGAAGAAACATGACGGCGAGCCGACCGGTCTCTACCTGACGATTTACAGTCTCGGACGGTTTATCATCGAGTTCTGGCGCGGCGATCTGGCGCGGGGAGGGATCGGCGGAATGTCTACCTCGCAGATCATCGCTGTCGCCGTCTTTGCAGTCGGGCTTGTGATTTTTATCAGGCGTCGAAACGCGAAGGAGCCGGTCGCCCCACAGGGTGCGGATGCGCCACAGGAGCCAGAAAACACCGCAGAAGCCGCAGGTCTGGGAGCAGAGCGGCAGTCACCGACACTTTGAAAAACGGCAGGTCAGCAGATCTGTTCAGAATCAGTAAGCAGAGGAAGCATTGATGGAAAGACAGGAAATTGAAAGAAGTATTGAGGAGGCAGTCCAGAAGCAGCATGAGACAAATCCGCAGGAGATTTCCGATCTTGTAGACAGCGTGCTGGAAAGCTATGAAACAAATTCTCTTGGCACGCGCCTGAACCAGGAGCAGCTTCTGAACCGGAGCGTGCTGATTGAGACACTCGAAAAAATGCGGCAGATCCTGTTTCCGGGATATTTTGAGAGCAGCCGCATGCGCAGGGAGTTTCTCCGCTACTTCGTCGGAGAGCGACTGGAGTTCATCCAGTACAATCTGCGCAAGCAGATCGCGATCGCGCTGGGGAATTCTGATTTGTGTGACGGCTGTTCAAGATCAGTCATTATTCAGAAGGCAGACGAAATCGTCAATGAGTTTCTGTCGAAAATCCCCATGCTGCGCGAATACCTCGAGACGGACATTCAGGCGGCGTTCGACGGAGATCCCGCGGCGTATAACTTTGAGGAGATCATCCTCTGTTATCCCGGCATGATGGCGATTTCCACCTACCGGATCGCGCATGAGCTTCACCTGCTGAAGGTGCCGCTGATCCCGCGCATCATGACAGAACACGCGCATAGCCGCACAGGTATTGACATACATCCCGGCGCGACCATCGGCAAGTACTTCTTTATTGACCACGGCACCGGCATTGTTATCGGCGAGACGACCGAAATCGGCGAACACGTAAAGATCTATCAGGGCGTTACGCTCGGCGGCCTCTCCACCCGCAAAGGGCAGGCACTCAAGGGCACCAAGCGTCATCCGACAATCGGCGATAACGTCACGATCTACGCCGGCGCGACGGTACTTGGCGGCGAGACGATCATCGGAAAGAATGTCACGGTCGCCGGCAATACGTTCCTGGTATCCTCCATTGGCGACAATATGCGCGTCAGCGCCCGGTCACCGGAGCTGGAGTACAGCCACGGAAAGCGGAGCGAAGAATTCTGGGATTATATCATCTGAACAGAGAGATGAAATGCTTTGTGAAAGAGAAATGAAATCGTTTTATACTTGACACAAAAGACCTGCTATGCTATAGTTACTTAGTGACAGCGGGCAGGTCTTTTTTTTTGCCCCAAAACTCAGTTTTTAACACGCGCCGCAGGGATCTGCCGGAGCGTGTCAAAAGCATATGTTTAAAGATTATCAGCGGAGGTGGAAGTCGTGCGCACAAGAATTACATTGGCTTGTACAGAATGTAAGCAGAGAAATTACAATACGATGAAGGAAAAGAAAAACATGCCTGATCGTTTTGAGATCAAGAAATACTGCAGATTCTGCAAGAAGCACACAGTGCACAGAGAGACCAAGTAAGAAACCGGTCATTGTTCGGGCGGTTCGGTGCATTTGACGCACTGAACAAAAGAGCATGATTCAGAGTCCCGTATATACAAGTGCGGCGGTATTCGTTCCCGGTCTGCCCCGGAGGCAGGCTGACTACAGGAGATTGATTCCGGATGCGGCTGCAGGAGGAAGATATGGCAGATAATAAAAAGCAGGCCGGCAAGAGCTGGTGGAAGGGCCTGAAGGCTGAATTCGGCAAAATCATCTGGACAGATCAGAAGACACTTGGCAGGCAGACCGTTGCGGTCGTCGTCATCTCCGTCATCATCTGTCTATTGATCACGCTGGTAGACAGCGCGTCTCTGTCGCTGGTCAAGGCGCTCATCAAATAGTATTTTCGCAGTAAGGATACGGTGATTGCATGTCAGAAGAAGCAAAATGGTATGTCGTCCACACCTATTCCGGCTACGAGAACAAGGTGAAGGCGAATATTGAGAAGACAATCGAAAACCGGCAGCTGCAGGACCAGATTCTGGAAGTGCGCGTGCCGATGGAAGACGTTGTCGAAGTGAAAAACGGCGTGCGGAAACAGGTGCAGAAAAAACTGTTTCCGGGGTACGTCCTTTTGAATATGTTTATGAACGACGATACCTGGTATGTCGTCCGCAATACGCGCGGCGTGACAGGGTTCGTCGGGCCGGGGTCCAAGCCGGTGCCGTTAAGCCCGGAAGAGATGCGTCCGTTCGGCGTCACAAGCAGCGAAAAGGTCGAGATCGATCTGGTGCCGGGTGACACCGTGACCGTAATCGGTGGAGCCTGGAAGGATGTGATGGGAGTGATCTCGGATGTTAACGAGAGCAAGCAGACTGTCACGATCAATGTAGAACTTTTCGGACGTGAAACTCCTGTGGAGATTCACTTTGCCGAGGTTAGAAAGGTTAATTGAATCTCAGCAGAAAATGAGGTTCATGAGACCGTGGGAGGGAATTTCCCGCAATTACCACATGCAGACGTTTGTCTGTCACATAAGGAGGTGCCAAAATGGCAAAAAAAGTAGAAGGTTATATCAAGTTACAGATTCCTGCCGGCAAGGCAACACCTGCGCCGCCTGTCGGACCGGCTCTCGGTCAGCACGGCGTCAATATCGTTGCGTTTACGAAGGAATTCAATGCCAGAACGGCTGACAAGGGCGATACGATTATCCCTGTTGTCATCACTGTTTACGCGGACAGAAGCTTCAGCTTCATCACCAAGACTCCGCCGGCGGCTGTTCTGATCAAGCAGGCATGCAAGATCCAGAAGGCTTCTGGTGAGCCAAACAAGACCAAGGTTGCTACGATCACCAAGGATCAGATCCGCGAGATCGCAGAGACCAAGATGCCTGATCTCAACGCGGCTTCCATCGAGTCTGCCATGAGCATGATCGCGGGTACTGCGAGAAGCATGGGTGTCGTCGTAGAAGATTGATAAGCTTCTGAATTCGGATTAGCATTCGGATTAACAGAGATTCAGCCGGAATGATTCAGATCGTTCCGCACGAACCGCACGGCGGCGCATATGATTTTTGCGGCCAGTGCCGTGATGAACAACAGAAAACCAGGTGGGAGGGATTTTCCCGCGATCACCACAAGGAGGATATAATCAATGAAACATGGAAAAAAATATCTCGAGACGGTAAAAAAGGTAGAGAAATCCAAACTCTACGACCCGGCAGAGGCAATCACTGTCGCGAAAACAGTCGCCGTCGCAAAGTTTGACGAAACAATCGAAGCGCATATCCGCACAGGCTGTGACGGCCGTCACGCAGACCAGCAGGTTCGTGGTGCCGTTGTCCTGCCGCACGGAACCGGCAAGACCGTCCGCGTCCTCGTTTTCGCGAAAGACGCAAAGGCTGATGAAGCAGCCGCAGCCGGCGCAGACTATGTCGGCGCTGATGAGCTGATCCCGAGAATCCAGAAGGAAGGATGGCTCGAGTTTGACGCAGTCGTCGCTACACCGGATATGATGAGCGTCGTCGGACGTCTCGGACGTGTCCTCGGACCGAAAGGCCTGATGCCGAACCCGAAGTCCGGTACTGTTACCATGGATGTCGCAAAAGCAATCCAGGATATCAAAGCCGGTAAGGTTGAGTACCGTCTTGACAAGAGCAACATCATTCATGTCCCGATCGGAAAGGCTTCCTTCTCCGATGAGCAGCTGAATGAGAACTTCCGCACACTGATGGATGCCATCATTAAAGCAAGACCGTCATCTGTCAAGGGACAGTACCTGCGCAGCGTCACAGTAGCACCGACCATGGGACCGGGCGTCAAAGTCAACCCGATGGCACTGCAGTAAAATCTGCCGATTTACCGAGAAGATTATTTAGAAGAATCATTAGAAAACGAGCAACAGGCTGGCGTGCGCCAGCCTGTTGTTTTTCTGCTGTTTTTGACGTACAATATTTATGTCTCTGATGGTTGATATCATTCGTTGATATCTGCACAAGGTGCTTACAAGGGTATAAAGGATGGCAAAGAAAAAACAAATCAGCCGCATTGTCCACATGTTTGTTCTCCTGATTTGTGTCGGGGTTGTTCTTTTCGCCGGCGTGATTCTGTCCGCGCGGCCGGTTTCTGCGCGCGCAAAGCGTTTTAATGTCACCCTGAAGCCGGCGATGACTTCGATCAAAGTCAGCTGGCCAAAGGTGAAGGGCGCAGCCAAATACCGGATCTATCGCGCGGATGTAACCGGTGTTGAAACTGGTGATGAAAAGTTCCCCACGCAGGGCGAGTACCGTTATATCAGGACAAATAAAGGCAGCACGAGCACGTCTTTTGTCGACCAAAAGTTAAAGAAGAGTCGCTATTATGCCTATCTTGTGAAGGTGTATGACAAAAAAGGCAGGCGCATCGCAAGCACTTATGCAGATGATGTGTATTCCTGCGCCTGCATCGGCCTTGGGATTCCGTCTCTCGGAAACAATGGATATGGCGAAAACCACATAAATACGCTGAAAAAGCTTTATCTCTACATCAGCGCGGATTATTACGGCGTGAATGCGAAGGACATAAAAGCGGATGTTTTCCGAAAAGCAGCCGGTGAAAAGCAGTATAAAAAGATTGATTCCATCAGCCTGAGAGATGGAGCGGCAGAGTACACAGATAAACGTGTGAAATCCGGCAAGAACTATTCCTATAAAACGCAGCTGTTCTGTGATTCTGCCGGAAAGACTTACAGGTCAAAAATGTCAGATAAGGTCTCGATTCCGGCCGTGAATTTTTCGGCAAAGTACAGGGTGAAGTGTCTGACGCGCGCCTGCACCAGCCAGAACAGGCTGGAGATTGTGCTGCGTATCTCCAATAAAAACAAGTTCAACGGGATTACAACAGTACTTCCGAAAACGAAGGGATATTACGATGCAAACTACTACGGCCAGAAAGAAAACGGCGAAATAGCAGCTTACGATTTCCGGTTTACAGCTTACAGCCGTGATAATGTCGTCTGGAAAAAGATTCCAAAGGGTGGTGTGAAGCTTCCTGCAGAGAAACCGCTGTTTTTGAAAGGAGAGATTCTCCGCAGAGAGGAGGACACGATCTATTTTGGCGGCAGTACCGGCAAGGAGTCGATGATCATTTCTGACGGCAGTATGTTCCGGTATGACGGCCCGGGAGTCGGGGACACATATGTCTCACTGGATCTCAAGAAGGGAACCGGCTCTGCGTATCAGGAATATGACTGACGCTGCATCTGCCGGAAGCTTCCGGCTTTGCGCCCGCATGAAGATTCACGCTTGACAGTAGGTATCAGCTGTGCTAGTATAATCAGGTATCGCGCCGAAGACAGCAGGTGTCCGCACGGACGTAAGCACATAAACGCCTGCCGAGGATGAGATTCTGACCAGGAATTCTGCCCGTCTGTACGCACGTACAGACGGGTTTTTGCGTGCAGCCAATGAGAGGCCGCCGAAAGCCACGAGTTTTGCGTGCAGCCAATGAGGCCGCCGAAAGCCACGAGTTTTGCGTGCAGCCAATGAGGCCGCCGAAAGCCACGAGTTTTGCGTGCAGCCAGTGAGGCCGCCGAAAGCCAAGGGTTTGCGTGTGGTGAAAAGGGGCTGACGCGCACAGGAATCAAATTCGAACGCCGCGTGTACAAAAATAAAACAGGAGGTACACTGATCCATGGCAAAAGTAGAGCTGAAGCGCCCGGTGATCGAGGAGATCGCAGGCGTAATCGCAGATGCGGATTCTGTCGTTCTGGTAAACTACAGCGGCCTGACCGTCGCGCAGGATACCGAGCTTCGCAAGTCACTTCGTGAAGCTGGTGTTCAGTATAAGGTTTACAAGAACACGATGATGAATTTCGCGTTCCAGGGCACTCCGTGCGAGGCAATGTGCAAGGACCTTGAGGGAACCAATGCGCTTGCTGTCTGCAAGGATGACGCAACACTGCCGGCCAGAATGCTCGCGGACTTCGCAAAGAAGAATCCGAAGCTTGAGCTGGTATCCGCAGTCGTAGAAGGCAACTACTATGACACAGAGGCAACCAAGGCACTCGCTGCTATTCCGTCCAGAGAGATTCTTCTCGGCAGACTGCTTGGCAGCATGCAGTCACCGATTGCAAATCTGGCCCGCGTACTGAACCAGATCGCTGAGAACGGCGGCGCGCCGGCTGAGGCAGCAGCTCCGGCAGAAGCTGAAGCACCTGCGGAAGCGGCAGAAGCAGCACCGGCTGAGTAAGCCCTTATCCGGCACTCAGAAGTGTTTCGGCCGGGCTGAACAGAAAGAATGGCCTGGTTTGAAACCAGAGACGGCAGCGCAGGCTGCCGCGTGCGGACAACAGTTGATCCGCAAAATCAAAAAGATTTATCAAAAATAATTACGGAGGAAAATAAAATGGCAAAACTGACAACAGAAGAATTTATTGCTGCGATCAAAGAGTTATCTGTTCTTGAGCTGAACGAGCTGGTCAAGGCATGTGAGGAAGAGTTTGGCGTTTCCGCAGCAGCAGGCGTCGTTGTCGCGGCAGCGGCTGAAGGCCCGGCTGAGGAAGAAAAGGATGAGTTTGATGTTGAGCTGACAGAGATCGGCGCGCAGAAGGTTAAGGTCATCAAGGTTGTCCGTGAGATCACCGGTCTCGGACTAAAGGACGCGAAGGATCTCGTTGACGGTGCTCCGTCCATGATCAAGGAAGGCGTCTCCAAGGCAGAAGCTGAGGATATCAAGGCAAAAGTCGAGGAGCAGGGAGCGAAGGTTACACTTAAGTAATCTGCTGATTACAGCGCCAAAAGTCATAAGCCCGCACGGGCTTGCCTGCAGGTGAGCGAATCATCTGAACCGCAGGCACAAAAAAGAAACTGAAAAAACCGCATCCCGGGTGTCCGGGGTGCGGTTTTGTTCCTGTATAGGAAATTCCACGAATTTCCTATACAGGAAAACCCTCTGGGAGATGCGCACGCTGCGGCAAGGAAGATGTCACCTGTCGGTGACCAGCAGCGGTCTTCGTTCCACTTCGGTCCGCCCTAAACGCTCGTCCACTGGACGAGCAGGGCCGCGCA
>JAFVEX010000121.1 GCA_017475785.1 Eubacterium sp.
CGCCGAAAATAAATGTACGCGGATAGAATTCCATCTCCGGATGCTCTTTGATCTGGTTGTACAGATACATGACATGCATGATGTTCAGCAGCTGACGTTTGTACTCGTGCAGACGCTTAACCTGTACGTCAAAGATCGAGCGCGGATTTACTTCGATGCCATTATGCTCCAGAATATAATTTGCAAGGCGAACCTTGTTCTGATACTTGATGTTCATGAACTCAGCCTGTGCCTTCTTGTCGTCTGCATAAATGGCGAGACCTTCATTCTTGGAAAGGTCTGTAATCCACTCTTTACCAATATGAGCAGTCACCCAGTCAGCCAGAAGCGGATTTCCGTGCAGCAGGAAGCGGCGCTGTGTGATACCGTTGGTTTTGTTGGAGAATTTCTCCGGCATCATCTCATAGAAATCACGCAGCTCGCGCTGTTTCAGGATCTCTGTGTGCAGCGCAGCAACACCGTTGACGGAGTAGCCGCCGACGATTGCCAGATTTGCCATACGGACCATGCCGTCGTAGACAACTGCCATGGAGCGGATCTTCTCTTCGCTGTTCTGCGGATAATGCTCGCGGATCTGGTGGCAGAAGCGGCGGTTGATCTCTTCGACGATCTGGTAAATACGCGGAAGCAGGCGGGAGAACAGCTCCAGCGGCCATTTCTCGAGCGCTTCGGACATGATGGTATGGTTGGTGTATGCACAGCACTTCGTAGTGACTGCCCATGCTTCTTCCCATGTCAGGTTGTACTCATCCAGCAGCAGACGCATCAGCTCTGCAACTGCCAGTGTCGGATGGGTATCGTTCATATGGAAGGTAACCTTCTCATACAGTTTGTGAATATCCTTATGCATGCGCATGTATTTTGCAGTTGCCGCCTGCAGTGTTGCAGAGACGAAGAAATACTGCTGTTTCAGGCGCAGCTCTTTACCGGACATATGGTTGTCATTCGGATACAGAACGCTGCAGATTGTGCGCGCCAGATTTTCCTGCTCGACAGCCTTGTAATAATCGCCCTTATCGAAAGAAGCCAGCTCGAAGTCGTTGATTGCTTCAGCATCCCAGATTCGCAGGGTGTTGACGACGTTGTTATCGTAGCCGAGGATCGGAAGATCATACGGAACCGCGAGGACAGACTGATACCCCTCCTGCTTGAAGAAGCTGCGGCCGGTCTTCTCATCATAAGTAGAAGTTACATATCCGCCGAACTTGATCTCCTTTGCATACTCCGGACGCTTCAGCTCAAACGGATAGCTTCCGTCTGACAGCCAGTTATCCGGCTCCTCTACCTGGCGGCCGTCTTCGATCTTCTGACGGAACATGCCGTAGTGATAGCGGATACCGCAGCCGTATGCCGCATAACCGAGTGTTGAGAGAGAATCCATAAAGCAGGCTGCCAGTCTTCCCAGACCACCGTTGCCGAGCGCCGGATCACGCTCCTCGTCCTCAATCTTCTGGCGGAACATACCGTAGTGATAGCGGATGCCGCAGCCATAGGCAGCGTAGCCAAGCGTCGACAGAGAGTCCATAAAGCACGCGGCCAGACGGCCGAGACCGCCGTTGCCGAGCGCCGGGTCGCGCTCCTCATCTTCAATCGCGTTGAGGTCGATATTCAGCTCCTGAAGCGCCTCCTTCACCTCGTCATACGCCGTCAGATCCAGCAGGTTATTTCCAAGATAACGCCCCGTCAGGAACTCCATGGACATATAGTAAACGATCTTCGGATCATCAATATCCATCTGCTTCTGCGTCTTCATCCAGTTGTCAATGATTACGTCCTTTACGACATAGCAGACCGCCTGGTAAATCTGGTGCGGCGTCGCGTCCTCAAGCGTCTTGCGCGAAAGCACCTTCAGAGCTTCCTTCAGTTCCTTTTTAAACGTTTCTTTCTTGAAAGTCGGATTCTTCATATTCTTTCTCTCTCCTATTTATGATTCCCAAACTGTGGTACCCGGGATGAGATGAAATTTTCCATCCCGGACATCCGCAGCACCGGTCCTTAACGACCATGAGTCCTCAAAAGACGATATTTCACACTTTTTCAACCGCGAGCACAACATCTTCCCCATTGATGTTCCACGCCTTCTCATATCCGGCGGTTTCACCAACGCGGATGCTGTCGGCAAGCACGACCGACGCGATCTGCGCCTCGTGCGCGCGGAGCAGCTCCGCGATCCGGTCGTTGTCCTTTGCGGAAACGATGATGCGGTCCATTACCTCGAAGCCTGCCTCTTTGCGCATGGTCTGGATCTTGCTGACCAGCTCTGCGACAAATCCTTCCTCAATCAGCTCATCTGTCAGGACGGTATCCAGCACAACGGTGACGCCGCTGTCGGATTCCGCGACGAGGTTTTCGTCTTCCGCCGTCTCGATCAAAAGATCTTCCTCTACGAGGCCGATGGTCTCGCCGCCGGCCTGTACGTTCAGCACGCCTGCCGTCCGGAGCTCCTGCACCGCGCTGCTTCCGTCCAGCTCTGCGATGACGCCGCGGAGCGGACCCATGAGCTTCGCGTACTTCGTCTTGAGGACGCGGAAATTCGGCTTGATCGTGTACTGCGCTTTCTCGGCAAATTCGATGGCGCGCACATTCAGTTCCTCGCGGACAATCTCCTGATAATATTCATTCAACTCAAAGTCGCAGTTGATATAAATTGCCGCAAGCGGCTGGCGGTTTTTGATGTTGGCCTTGTTTCTGGCGGCGCGGCCGAGCACAACGATCTGCATCAGATGACGCATATCTTCCTCGAGCGCCTGGTCAACCCACGCTTCCTCCACAGACGGATAGTCGCACAGATGAATGCTTTCCGGCGCTTCCGGCGAGACGGAGCGCACGAGGTTCTGATAGATTTCTTCCGTCATAAACGGAATCATCGGCGCGGAGAGCCTGCAGAGATCCACCAGAGCCGTGTACAGCGTCATGTAGGCGTTGATCTTGTCCTGCTCCATGCCCTTTGCCCAGAAGCGCGCGCGGCAGCGGCGGACATACCAGTTGCTCATGTCGTCGACGAAAGCCTCCAGGGCGCGCGCAGCCTCCGGAATCCGGTAGTTGTCCAGATGGTCATCCGTCTCCCGGATGGTGGACTGCAGGCGCGACAGCAGCCACTTGTCCATGACGGGCAGCTGGCTGTGGTCCAAAGTGTACTTCGTCGGGTCAAATTCATCAATATTCGCGTACAGCACATAGAACGCGTAGGTGTTCCACAGCGTGCCCATAAACCGCCGGGAGTACTCGCTGACCGTGCGCCCGTTGAAGCGGTTTGGCAGCCACGGCGCGCTGTTGATATAGAAATACCAGCGGATTGCGTCGGCGCCGTACTCATTCAGCGCGTCGAACGGATCGACCGCGTTGCCCTTGGATTTGGACATCTTCTGGCCGTTCTCATCCTGTACGTGTCCCATGACGATGACATTCTCATACGGGGACTTGTCGAACAGCAAAGTGGAAATCGCCATCAGCGAATAGAACCACCCGCGGGTCTGGTCGACTGCCTCCGAGATAAACTGTGCCGGGAACTGCTGATGAAAAACTTCCTGATTCTCAAACGGATAGTGGTGCTGCGCAAACGGCATCGCGCCGGAATCAAACCAGCAGTCGATGACCTCCGGCACGCGGCGCATGGTCTTGCCGCATTCCGGGCAGCGCACAGTGACGTCGTCAATGTACGGGCGGTGCAGCTCAATGTCGTCCGGGCAGTCATCCGACATGGATTTCAGCTCCTCGATGCTGCCGATGGAGTGCATGTGGCCGCAGTCCCCGCAGATCCAGATATTCAGCGGCGTTCCCCAGTAGCGGTTTCGGGAAATGCCCCAGTCCTGCACGTTTTTCAGCCAGTCGCCGAAGCGGCCCTCGCCGATCCCCGGCGGGATCCAGTTAACTGTGGCGTTGTTCGCGAGCAGCTGGTCGCGGACGGCCGTCATCCTGATAAACCAGGAGTCCCGCGCGTAATAAATCAGCGGTGTATCGCAGCGCCAGCAGTGCGGGTAATCGTGTTCAAATTTCGGAGCGGCAAAGAGCTTGCCCTGCTCCGCTAGATCCTTGAGGATCACCGGATCAGCCTTTTTGACGAACAGACCCTCGTACGGTGTCTCCTTCGTCATATTTCCCTTGCCGTCCACGAACTGCAGGAACGGCATGTCATAGCGGGCGCAGACGCGGTTATCGTCTTCACCGAACGCAGGCGCGGTGTGGACGATGCCGGTGCCGTCCGTCATCGTGACATAGCTGTCACACTGAATATAAAAGCCCTTCTTTCCTGTCTTTGCGGCGGCTTCTCCCGCAAAATCAAACAGCGGCTCGTATTCCCGGTACTCCAGGTCTCTGCCCTGATACTCCTCGAGAATCTCGTACGCCTTTTCGCCCTCTTCCTTCGCGAGCGGGCCGAGAACGGTGTCGAGCAGCGCCTTCGCCATGTAGTACGTATAGCCGTCGGCGGCCTTCACTCTGCAGTAAACGTCATCCGGGTTGATGCAGAGGCCGACGTTGGACGGAAGTGTCCACGGCGTCGTCGTCCACGCGAGGAAATACGCGTCCTCGCCTTTTACCTTAAACCGGACGATCGCGGAGCGCTCCTTCACCAGCTTGTAGCCCTGCGCGACCTCCTGCGCGGAAAGCGGCGTGCCGCAGCGCGGGCAGTACGGGACGATCTTGAAGCCTTTGTAGAGAAGACCCTTGTTCCAGATCTCCTTCAGCGCCCACCACTCAGACTCAATAAAGGAATTCTCGTAAGTGACATAGGGATCGTCCATGTCCGCCCAGAACCCGACCTGGCCGGAAAACGCTTCCCACATGCCCTTGTATTTCCAGACACTTTCCTTGCACTCTTTGATAAACGGCTCGATACCGTACGACTCGATCTGATCCTTGCCGTCGATGCCGAGCTTCTTTTCAACCTCAAGCTCTACCGGCAGTCCGTGCGTGTCCCAGCCTGCCTTGCGCGGCACCTGGTACCCTTTCATCGTGCGGTAGCGCGGGATCATATCCTTGATGACACGTGTCAGCACATGCCCGATGTGGGGCTTGCCGTTCGCCGTCGGCGGGCCGTCGTAAAACGTATAGCGCGGCGCGCCTTCCCGCTGCTCCATACTCTTCTCAAAGATACGATTCTCTTTCCAGAATCCCTCCGTCACCCGTTCCCGGCTGACGTAGTTCATCTTGGGATCAACTTTCTGATACATATCTTCCTCCTCTAAAATGCTAACACTCTAGTATAGGAATTTTCTGCAACCTATGTCAAGTGATTGCGCTTAATTCTGTCTCTTTTTCCGTCGTTTTTCACGTAAAACCCGCTTTCTCTCCTGCAATTCCTCCTCCAGATGAGGCGCTGCGGCGCGGATTGTCTTCTCCGCGAAGACCCCTCCGCTGTCGCTGTGACGGATCCTTACCTCGCAGGCAAGCGAGCCGTGAACCTGGCAGACGGCGAGACACTCGCTGCGCCGCTGGGCAGCGGAAAACCACTGGATTTTGCGGTGCGCCCGCCTGCCGCAGAAACAGCAGTGCACAGCGCGCACCTCCGAATCCCGCATCATTTCCTCTTTGTTTGCAAACTCCCGGGAAATAAACAGCGAGTACTCTGGATAGACCATATAAATCTCGTCTGTCTTCGTCTTTGGATTCTGATACGCGTCAATGGAAACGTGCTCCCGGATCGTCTCCGGGTTCAGTCTTTGCATGACGGCCGTCGTGTACCAGGCGTCCGAGAGGGCGCTGTGAAACTCCCGTCCCTTCTCGATGCCCAACCGGTCGATCGCGCTCTCCAGCGACCTGCGCTCGTGCCCGCTCTCGTCCGTCAGGGAATACAGATACTGGACGTCGTAGTACTGCAGCGGTCCCGGAAGCAGCTGCAGAAGTCCGTAGAACTTCAGGTTGCGCTGCAGCTCCGTCAGGTCGCTGCTGCCCCACGTGCAGAAGATGGAATCGCCGCCCGCCCACGCGAGAAACCGCTTCGCGGCTTCCGGAAACGGGACGCCCCTGTTGTACAGGTCGGCCTCCCGCATCTGTACGACCTGCCGCGTGCGGAAGTGCAGGCTGCGGTAGACCCGGGGCCGGATCAGCAGATGCAGGCTGTCCGCGACCGCAAAGTCCTGATTCAGTTTGACAGCTCCGATTTCGATGATTTCAAACGGGAGCTTCTTGTTCTCGCGGGACTTGCCGTACGGGCACTGGTTCCACTCCAGGTCAAAGATAATGTAATTCATAATCTGTAAAAAGGGGCTGCCGCGTCAAGTGACTGACTCAGCAACCCCTGAATATGCGAAAACATACTACTTAGCAAATAGATATCTGATCATATCGCAGCCCCGCGGGATGAGGTGTCCGCTGGCAGCCGCTTCACGTTCATTGTAATGCCAGGTATTTGCCTGGGGCGCCGTACTGTCGTACAGCAGATAGGGGACGGGATCGCCGACGTGGGTCCGCAGGCGGATCGGCGTCGGATGATCCGGCAGCACCAGTATGCGGTAATCCTCTCCGGAGGCGTCCATCGCTTCCTGAATGATTTTCAGGAGACGCTGATCCATGTTCTCGATCGAGAGCACCTTCCGCTCAACGCTTCCCTGATGTCCCATTTCATCCGGCGCTTCCAGATGAATGTAGACAAAATCATAGTCCTCCTTCAGGAGCGCGTCGACCGCGGCGCGTGCCTTTCCCTCGTAGTCTGTCTCAAGGCCGCCGTTCGCGCCCGGGACATCGATGTTGTCGATCCCCGCGCCGACCGCGATTCCCTTGAGCAGGTCAACCGCGGAAATCATCGCCGCGCGCTTATGGTGCTCCTCGTAAAACGAGGTGAGCGCCGGCTTCGTGCCCGCGCCCCAGAACCAGCAGCTGTTCGCCGGTTTCAGGCCTTTTGCCCTGCGCGCCACGTTGACGGGGTGGTCTTCGAGGATCTGGTAGCTGCGCTCCATCATCCTGCGCAGCACGGAATCGATCGGCAGATACTGGCCGATCACCTTGCCGAGCACGTCGTGGGGCGGCGTCAGCGGCACGACGCTGCCGTTGTTCCAGATGACGCAGTGCCGGTAGCTTGTTCCCACATAGAACTGGTAGGTCTCGTCCTGCAGCTCATCCGCGACTGCCTTCAGGAGAACCGCCGCGTCTTCTGTGCTGATCTCGTCGGAGCTGTGATCGATGATCCGGCGCTCCTCATACGGGATGCCCGGCTCCTCGGACAACGTCACAATGTTGCACCGGAGCGCGACATCCGTTGCTTTCATCGGCACGCCGATGGAGAGTGCTTCCAGCGGAGAGCGGCCGGTGTAGTATTTCTTCGGGTCATATCCGATGACTGACAGATTTGCCGTGTCCGATCCCGGGCTCATTCCCTCCGGAATCGTCGCCACCATGCCGATCTCGCCTTTTTCCGCGTAGGCGTCCAGCACCGGTGTCACGGCGGCCTCCATGGGGGTCTTCCACCCCAGGGATTCGATCGGCTCGTCAGCCATGCCGTCACCAAGCATTAAAATATATTTCATTTTCCTGTTCCTTTTATATCACCGCAGCTCACAGCTTCCGCGAGCCGCCTCATTTCTTATCAGAACCGCGCGCGGATCATGCTGATGATGCCCGGCAGCTGCTCTGCCTTCTCGCGGTACTCGCGCTCGGACATCTCCTCTGTCACAAATCCGAACTCTCCGGGCGTACCCGGGATGCTGACTGCCTCCACCTCGCCAAATACTTCTTTGACGCTGTTGAGCTCGCCCGCGAGGCTTCCGGAAATCCTGACAAAGAACCGTCCCCTGACTTCGTCGAGGTCGATCAGCTCCAGCTCCTGGCTGCTCCACTGGTTCATGACGTTCTCGCCGCGGTGCTTTGCGCAGTCCACGACGTCCGCCACAACCGCGCTCGCCGTCGGAAGTGAACCCGCGCCGCTGCCGTAGAACATCGCGTCGCCCAGAACATTGCCGTGGACGAAGATTGCGTTGAAGACGCCCTGCACACTGTAGAGCGGATTGTCCAGATTGATCAGCGTCGGGCACACCATCGCGTAGACGCGGCCGTTGAACATCCGGCTCGTGCCCAGCAGCTTGATGCTGCAGCGCATCGCGTTCGCGTACTTCATGTCCTCTGCTGTAATCTTCGTGATGCCTTCCGTGTATACCTTCTGCCAGCGGACATCCTTGCCATAGGCAATCGAAGAGAGGATGGCGATCTTGCGGCACGCGTCTTTGCCCTCGATGTCGGCCTCCGGATTGCGCTCCGCGTATCCGTTCTGCTGCGCCTCCTTCAGCGCGGTGTCAAAGTCCGAGCCGTCCTTCGCCATCTTGGTCATGATGTAGTTTGTGGTTCCGTTGAGGATACCGGTCACTTCATCAATCTCATCCGCCGTCAGCGACGAATTCAGCGCGCGGATGATCGGGATGCCGCCGCCGCAGCTTGCCTCAAAGAGGTAATTCGCGCCGTGCGCGTCCGCGGTCTGCATCAGCTCCAGGCCGTGCTCGGCCACAAGCTCCTTGTTGGAGGTGCAGACACTCTTGCCCGCCTCCAGAGCCCGCTTCGTAAATTCAAATGCCGGCTTCAGGCCGCCCATCGTCTCTACGACAATATCGACCTCCGGATCGCTGACGATGATCTCAAAATCATGCACCAGCACATCCTGAATCGGATTGCCCGGGAATTCACGCAGGTCCAGCACATACTTGATCTCGATCTCATCGCCGATCCGCTTGTTGATGCTCTCCCGGTTCCGCTCAATTACTTCTACGACACCTGAACCAACTGTGCCATAGCCCAAAACCGCAACATTAATCATAAAAAGCTTCCTCCTGCACTACTCTGCCTTGCGGCATATTACTATCAATGAAAAAATTACTCCCGTCCTGATATTTTCAGGTCATGCACACCCGGCAGCCGCTCGATCCCGCCCAGCATGGATTCCACGTCCCCTGTCTCCGGCGCGATCTCCACCGACAGCGTCAGCGTCGCGACGTTTCCCAGCGGGATGGCCTGGTTGATGGTCAGGATGTTTCCGTGCCGCTCCGCGATGATCCGCAGAACCTCCGAGAGGAGCCCCGGCTCATCGTCCATCTGCAGGACAAATGTGATGGTCGTTCCCTTCGCGTTTTCGTGAAAGGGCATGATATCTTCCTGATATTTGTAAAAAGAACTCCGGCTGATTCCGACGCTCTTCGCCGCCTCCTGAACCGTCATCTTCTCACTTTTGATCAGACGCTTTGCCTCCAGTACCTTCAAAAGCACTTCGGGCACGGCTTTTTCCCTTACCAGGTAATATCGCTCTCCCATCCAACTGTCCTTGTGTGGTGTACATTTGTTTTTCCAGCACGATCTATCTTACCATACCGTGTTTGTTTGTGCAACCTGATGATTACAGCGCCTTAGCATTGTCGAGTATTTTCGCCGCAGCAATCAGGAACAATTGGCAAGGAAAATGATCAAGTTATTCTGCTACAGTTCCTTAGTACACCAGAAAATCTGTCCAGTAGCTCTGCCCGTAAATATCCGTAAAGCAGTACGCCGCGTGAATCTCCCCGTCGCCGACATTCAGGTTTTCAACTTTCATCTCATCCATATCGTGCTCGACCGTCATGGTCTCGCCCAGATAATAGCGGTCCTGGAAGTTGCTGTCGTAGTCATAGAAATCGCAGACAAAATCGATCTCGTCGCCGACGGTCAGCTCTGTCAGGTTCTTCGCGATGGTGTCCGTCTGGCCGTCTACGTAGTTGTATACAGCGCCTGTGACATAGCCGTCCGGGTGCTCCGTGTCGAACACGACGATCAGGTTGACGTCATCGCCGTTGAGCTTCGCCGGCACGCGTCCCATGATGGTGTAGTCGTCCTCGTCGCCGCTGCTCTCGATCCGGTAGTACGCCACGATCTGCCCGTCGATCGCGAGCCAGGTGCGGTCGGACGGCGCCAGCAGGTTGCCGGCTTCGTCAAATTCAAAGACATTGTCCATGCCGAGATCCACATATCCTTCTCCGTCATCGTAGAACAGGGACAGATCCAGATTCTGAATCAGACCCATCTGATCCTCATCCAGCGAGATAAACGGAACCTCGGGAACCACCGCGCCTTCCGCGAAATCAGCCGTCGCGGGATCCGTCCAGGTCAGGCGCGAAGCGTCGAACTGATTGGCTGCGATATACTCAGATGCATAGTCGATGTCGAGCGTCCTTCCGAGGAAGCCTGTGTTGCCGCTGGTCAGCCCGGAGATGCCGGAAAAATCACTGCCCATGAACGCGTTCAGCAGCTCTGCGATTCCCGCGCTGCTGCCATAGGCGCCCGACGCGCCCGACGAGGATGACCCGGAGGAACTGCCTCCGTAGGAGCTTCCCGCGCCGCCAAGCAGGCTGCCGAAAAGTCCTGAGAGCGGTGACCCCGCCGCAGAACCGCCGCCGGCCACCTGCCCGGCCACTTCAAGGGACGCAAACTCCTGAATACACCGTGTGTAGTCCTCATCCATGCCGATGGCTTCATATGTATTGACCATCTGGTCGACGCCCGAGACCTTTTTGTAAGGGAAGTAGACGGAAATTCCGTAGGAATTCGCCATCTTGGCGGACGTCTGGTTGTACTTGACCGCGCCGAGCAGCGCTTCCGCCAGCTGCTCGCCCTCCTTTGTCCCCATCTTCTTTGCCAGATGAATCAGATCCACCTGGTCGATCTTGCTGCTGGAAGCAAATTCACGCGTCCCGCTGCGGGCATTGGAGACCGTCTGGTACTCGTCGTTCTTGATCAGATTGGAGGTTCCCTTCGCGAAATCCGTCATCTTTGCCGGAACGGTGTTGACCAGCTCCGCCAGATCCACGAGAGACAGGGTGGTATCCTGCCCCGGAACCGTCTGCGCGCACGCGCTGGAGAAGGAATCAATGATGACCTTCCCGAGCTCCAGCGTCGGGATCGACGTGTTCTTTGACAGCTCTGTCAGCCAGGTCGTGTAGTACCAGCCGACGCCCGGCTCTGTCTCCTCGGACGCGATCAGGTAATCTGCGTACTGCTCGCAGACAAATCCGGTCTCAACCGTCGCCATCAGGCAAGCGTCGAAAC
>JAFVEX010000122.1 GCA_017475785.1 Eubacterium sp.
GATCTTCCGCTCGACCGGCCGGATCTGTTTTTCACAGAGGAGACGCCGATTCACACCAGCAGCCCCTACAGCAGCTCCAAGGCTTCCGCAGATCTGCTCGTGCTCGCCTATCACCGCACCTACGGACTGCCGGTTTCCATCAGCCGCTGCTCCAACAACTACGGGCCGTATCATTTCCCGGAGAAGCTGATTCCGCTGATGGTCATCAATGCCCTGCACGATAAGCCGCTTCCGGTTTACGGCGAGGGGCTGAACGTGCGTGACTGGCTTTATGTGGAAGACCACTGCAAGGCCATCGATCTTGTGTTCAGAAAAGGCAGAGTCGGAGAGGTGTACAATATCGGCGGCCACAATGAAATGCGCAACATCGATATCGTCAAACTGATCTGCGCTGAGCTCGGAAAGCCGGAGAGCCTGATCACCTATGTGACCGACCGCAAAGGCCACGACATGCGCTACGCGATTGATCCGACAAAGATTCACACGGAGCTCGGCTGGCTGCCGGAGACCATGTTTGCGGACGGCATCAAAAAGACGATCCGCTGGTATCTGGATCACCAGGACTGGTGGGAGCCGATCATTTCCGGAGAATATCAGAATTACTACGAGAAAATGTACGGGAACCGCTGAAGAAGTGAGCGGGCGTTTACGATATTCCGCGGTTCTGCCGAAATCAGGAGAGACACCAGAAAATGAAACGATCAGTCGCGATGGCCGCCTACAACGGCGAGGCCTATCTGGAAGAACAGCTGGATTCCATAAGGAATCAGTCGCTGCCGGTCGATGAGGTCGTTGTTACAGACGACAATTCGAAGGACGGCACATGGGCTGTGCTGGAGGCGTATCAGGCCAGATATCCTGATTTTCCGCTCCGGATCTACAGGAATGAGAAGAACCTGGGATACCGGAAAAACTTTAAGCGCGCGGTCAGCCTCTGTTCTGGGGATCTGATTTTTCTGTGTGATCAGGATGACGCGTGGCTGCCGGAAAAGGTAGAGACGATGTGCGGTATCCTGGACAGAGATCCCGCAATTCTTGTGCTCGCCTCATCCTTTTCGCTGATGGACGGCGAGGGGCATGCGTTCGAGCTGAAGCGCCGCCATGGCTGGTGCAACCAGAATCTTTACCACCGCGTCGTGGAAGAGGACGCGCTGGTCCGCGTATTCACGGAACACCTGCTGATCCATAATTTTTGCCAGGGATGCGCGCAGGTCATGCGAAGACAAATCGCCGACCGCTTTCTGGAAACCTTTTCAGCAGAGCTGCCGCATGACTGGTCGGTCAATCTGATCGCGTCAGAACAGAGCGGGCTGTATTTCTACAACCACCCGCTGTTCCGCTACCGCATTCACGCGAACAATGCGCTCGGTCTGGCGCCGCAGGTGCCGTGGAAGGAGCGGCTTTCTGTGCAGTACCGCACGATCGACGCGCGCCAGTGCAGGGCAGTTCTGCGGGAACTGAAAAGACTTTCGCCCGCCATCTGTGAGACAAATCCCGAAGTCCGGAAGGAAGAGGCGTTTATCGAAAAATATGTGGACGCGGTTGTTCACAGACGGTTTTTCCGGCTGATTATGATGGGCGCGAATCCGCGCTATCAGGAGATCAAATCGCGGAAGGCCTGGGCGGCGGACGTCGTGTGTTCGCTGCTTCCGTTTATTAAATGATTCATTTTCCCCAAAATGTCGTTTTACAGAGGAGAGAGACAAGAAGGATTATGACGATCCCACAGGAAGTGCTCGGCAGCCGGCGTATGATCGGCCAGCTGGCGCGAAACGATTTCAGGAGAAAATTTGCAGGCTCGTATCTGGGCATTACCTGGGCCTTTGTGCAGCCGGTCGTGACTGTGTTCGTGTACTGGTTCGTGTTCGAAAAGGCGCTCCACGCGGGCACACAGGGGACGAAGGCCGGCATCACGGTGCCGTATGTCCTGTGGCTGATCGCCGGGCTGGTGCCCTGGTTTTATTTTTCAGACGCCGTCAATGCGGGGACACGCGCGCTGCTGGACTACAGCTATCTTGTCAAAAAGGTGGTATTCAAAATCAGCGCCCTGCCGGTTGTGAAGGTGATTTCAAGTCTGTTCGTGCACCTGTTCTTTATCGCGTTCACCCTGGTGATGTACGCGGTCTACCGCTTTCGGCCGACGCTGTATATGCTGCAGATTATTTATTATTCCATCGCCATGATCCTGATGGTGACGGCAATCGTCTACTGGACCAGCGCGATCGTCGTTTTTTTCCGCGATCTGCAGCAGATCGTCAACATCGTGCTCCAGATCGGGGTCTGGTTCACGCCCATCATGTGGAACATCGGCGCGATGACACTGCCGGGATGGGTCATGGCAGTCCTGAAGCTCAATCCTATGTTTTACATTGTCATGGGATACCGCGACGCGCTGATTGAAGACGTATGGTTCTGGCAGAGGCCGGGGCTGACAGCATATTTCTGGATACTGACTGTGGTGCTGATGCTGGGCGGAATGCACGTGTTCCGCAGGCTGCAGCCTCACTTCGCGGATGTGATGTAAAAAATTTTTTATTTGTCGGGTTGGCGTACATGCCGCTTTCCCGGCCCGTTCGCACTTAGCTGCTCGTGCAGCGGTACTAAACTCTGATGCCTTCAGAGGCATCAATCGTTAAGGACCGGCCTCGCAGATGACCGGGAAAGCGGCATGTACGCCAACCCGCCTGTGGGCGGCATAGCTGCTCGTGCAGCGGTACTAAACTCTGATGCCCTCGAGGCGGCGCACTCAGAGGCAGTCACAGGCAGCTATAAATTGAGATAAGGGGAGTTCTATGCCGGAGGAATACGCTATCCGCGTCAGGAACATCAGCAAACTGTATAAACTGTACGACCGGAATTCGGATCGTCTGAAAGACGCGCTCGGGCTGTCGCGTCACAGTCATTTTCACGAGCACTACGCGCTGCACCATCTCACATTTGATATCAGGCGCGGCGAGACGGTTGGAATTATCGGGACGAACGGCGCGGGGAAGTCGACGATTCTGAAGATCATCACTGGTGTTGTGTCGCCCACGGAAGGTGAACTGGAGATCGACGGAAGGATATCGGCGCTTCTGGAGCTCGGCGCGGGATTCAACCAGGAATACACCGGTCTGGAAAATATCTACCTGAACGGGACGATGATGGGGTACACGCGCGAGGAGGTGGACGCGAAGCTGGCGGATATTCTCGCGTTCGCGGATATCGGAGAATTTGTCCATCAGCCGGTGAAGATGTATTCCAGCGGCATGTTCGTGCGTCTCGCGTTCGCGCTGGCGATTAACATCGACCCGGAGATCCTGGTGGTAGACGAGGCACTCTCCGTCGGCGATGTGTTTTTTCAGACAAAATGCTATAAAAAATTCGATGAATTCAAGCAGGAAGGAAAGACCATTCTCTTCGTCAGTCATGATTTGAGCAGCATCACGAAATACTGCGACCGCGTGATCTTGCTGAACAAGGGCAGGATGCTGGCGGAAGGCACGCCTAAAGAGATGGTCAATCTTTACAAGAAGATCCTGACGGGCGCCGGAGAGGAGATTGAGGCGTTCGAGAGAGCCGGGGAGGATCGGTTCTTGGAGACGGACGGGCTGTCCGGGCAGGCAGAAAACGGCAGACTGCCGGCTGACGGCAAAAAGCAGCCGGATCAGAACCACAGTTATCGTTCTGCTTCAGGCGGCAAAGGACAGCCGGATCAGAACCGCAGTTATCACTCTGCTCCGGATGGAAAGACGCAGCCGGATCACGCGGTTTCTTCCGGCACGGCGGACACATCTGCGCGGGAGGACGCCGGTCATTCCAGAGCGCGGAAGCGGTGGAAGGATCATTATCGGATCAATCCGGATATCGAGGAGTACGGCGACCGGCAGGCGGAGATTATTGATTTTGCCGTTCTGGACGACGCCGGGCGGTTCAGCAGTTCCATCATCAAGGGAACACGGTTTACGATCAAGTCGAAGGTGCTGTTTCATGAAACTGTGAAGGAACCGATTTTTACGTTCACCTTTAAGACGGTCAAAGGAGTAGACGTCACTGGGACTAACACGATGTTTGAGCGGGTCGTGGTTCCGGCGGCAAAGCCCGGCGAAGTGTATGTCGCGAGTTTTGCGCAGCAGATGGATCTGCAGGGCGGAGAGTACCTGCTGTCCCTTTCCTGCACGGGGTTTGTGGACGGCGCGCTCCACGCGTATCACAGATGCTATGACCTTCTGAATATTACGGTCATTTCTGATAAAAATACAGTTGGATTCTATGACATGAATTCAGAGACGACAGTTGAGCGTCTGCAGGACGGAACCGGGGTATGAAGCCTGTTTATACGAAGCTTTCAAATGAACGACGGAAGGAATTTGCTGTTTACACGCAAATTCTGGAGGACGACAGCGGACGGAAGTCTGTCCGGAAGTACCCGGACACACCTGAGGCGATGCCCCACATCCGCAGGATTGCGGAGGGCTCCGAAAAACTCCGCAGGCAGTATCTGGGCACAGAAATCGGGATCAATGCGTGGGAACTGCAGGAGGACTGCATCGCTTTCGAGTTTCTTCCAGGGAAGACGTATGCCGATGAGGTGCAGGAGACGTTTGAGCGGGACGGCGCGGATGCCGCAATTGAAATGATCAGGCGGTATCTGGAGATGGTGATGCCGGAAAACCTGCTTGTGCCGTTTCATTTTGTCCCGGAATTCGCAAAGCTGTTCGGAAACCGCGTGCATGAGCCGTTCTGGCGCAAAACCCTTCCCGTGACGAACATCGACTGCAATATGGACAATATGATCCGCACAGAAACGGGATTCCAGATGATCGACTGCGAGTGGGTCACCGAGATTCCCGTTCCGGTGGAGTACCTGATCTGGCGCGTGCTGCATTACTTTCTGGAAGGAAATCCTGCGCGGGAAGAGTTGGAGCGGCACGGGATCTTCCGCGCGTGCGGACTGAATACCCGGGACGCGAAGCTTTACCTGGAGATGGAAGACCGCTTTCAGGAGTGGATTGAAGGGGATGTAATCCCGCGGCACAAGCTAACTTCAGCGGCAGAAGCCGCAGAGAAGACAGATGTCCCGGAGGCACTTTCAGATCAGACGGGTTCAGGAAAAGCAGCTTCCAGACAGGCAATTCCGATGAAGACAGCTTCCGGACAGGCAGAAGCCGCACAGATCCCGGGTGTGCAGGCGGACAGCGGGCGGACACCGCGTTCCGGCCGTCTCGGAGCCACTGCAGAGAAGGCGTTCAGACACGGCAAATATCTGCTGTCACACGGGTACAGCGGCTACCGCCATATGCTGCAGGAGCGGGCGTGGCGCCCGGTTGAGGAAGGCGCGTATGACAGCTGGTTCCGGAACAGCCGGCCTGGCGCAAGTCGGTCCGAGGATTATCGGAACAGCCGGCCGGGCGCAAGTCGACCCGAGGATTATCAGAACAGCCGGTCTGGCGCAAGTCGGCTCGAGGATTATCGGAACAGCCGTCCTGGCGCAAGTCAGCCAGAGGGTCATCAGAAGAAGGAAGAACCGGAAAATATACGGTTTTACGTTGTGATTGAGCGAGGCGGAGCCGGCCGGAAGGCGCAGCGCGACACGGTTCGCTCTGTGCGGGAGCAGTCGTGGAAGAACTGGAAAACAGGCCTGCCGGCGCCGGAGGATCCGGATGACGGCAGCGCGTGGATCGTGCACCTGCGCGCCGGGTGGATTCTTACGCCGGACGCTTTTCGCAGAATGGCTTCCGCAATCCGTGACGTACAGGCAGACCTCCTGTATGCCGACGAAGACCACATTACGCCGGATGGAAAAACACTGTTTTCGCCGGTTTTGAAGCCGGATTTCAGTATTGATTATCTCGCCTCCCGGGATTATATCGGACCATTTTTTGCCGTGCGGCGCAGTGTATTTGAGGCTGCCGGCGGTCTGGACGCGCAATTCGGCGCCGCGCAGAGCTATGACCTGCTCTGGCGGGTGATCGAACAGACAGGAAGCGTGCACCACATTCCTGCGGTTCTCTGCCACATACAGCAGCACCCGGGCATTACTTCATCCGAGCTCGCCCGGCAGGCACGGTGCTTCCGTGAAGGCCTTCCGGCTCTCAACGCGCACTACCGGCGCGGCGGGATCCCTGCAGAGGCAGTTGCTGACAGCGCGTTTCCGGTTTACCGGACACGGTACCACTGGGACTCAGAACCCCTGGTATCCATAATTGTCCCGAATAAGGATCATGCGGAGGATCTGCGCAAGTGCATTACGTCCGTCGAGGAGCGGTCTACCTACCGCAAATTCGAGTGGATTATCGTAGAAAACAACAGTACAGAGCCTGAAACCTTTGCGTATTATGAGCAGCTGAAGCAGCAGGCGCATGTGACGGTAGTGACCTGGGCAGGCGCGTTTAACTACGCGAAAATCAACAATTACGGCGCCACATTTGCAAGAGGTGATTACCTCCTTTTGCTCAATAACGACACAGAGCTGATCAGCCCTGAGGGACTCGGGGAACTGGTCAGAACGGCGCAGCGGCCGGACGTCGGGATCGCCGGCGCGCGTCTGCTGTATCCGGACCGCCGCCTGCAGCACGGGGGAATCGTGCTGGGAATCGGCGGTATTGCCGGCCACGTGTTTACGGATTTGGAAGAGCAGGATCCCGGCTACGGCATGCGCGCGGTCTGCACGATGAACTACAGTGCCGTGACAGGCGCCTGCCTGATGGTCAGAAAGGATCTGTATGAGGCGGCAGGCGGAATGGAGGAATCCCTGGCC
>JAFVEX010000017.1 GCA_017475785.1 Eubacterium sp.
ATATTCGTAATCTGGTGGACAAAGCCGTGCCGCTCCGCGCGCTCCAGAATCTCCAGCACCTCATTGTAGCTGATGTATCTGCCCATGCCGCGGTCTACGCAATATTCAGCCAGGTCGCCGACGCCAATGCAGAATTCTCCGCCGATATCGCCGGATCCCTCGCCGCGCATCGTCTGCTGCTTGCGGCAGGTGCACTGCCCGACCGAGTAGAGCGAATATTTGCTCAGCCAGTGGGAAAGATGCTCTACGCTGACCGACTTGTTCTCATGCGCGATCGCTTTTTCAACCGGAATGACATGCATGCCGATCCCGGCGCCGCCCGGCGGCACCATCGGCGTGACACCCTCCAGCGGCATCTGGGTCATCAGATTAAAAAACGTCGCGAGATTCGGGTGCTGATCCGTCAGCTCATCGTTCATCATCATAAATTCAGCAGAGCCCGGCACGAAAATCGGAACGTCGTACTGCTTGTGATGATCCTCGTTTTCGCGGTTCATCTCCAGGACACCCACCCAGCAGAGGTGTTCCACCATCTTCTGCGTCTCTTCTTCTGTCATGTGATTCATCTTCGCGAGCGCCGGAACGTCATAGCTGACTCTTGTCTTCTTAAAATTCAGAAGGAATTTGACTTCCTCCTTCGTAAGAACTTCATCAAGTGTCCAGTATTCCGGGTCATCGTAGCCCATCGTCCGCGTCAGCTTGACGGCGTAGCGGTCGGTGATCATTGTTCCAAGCTTCAGGACAAGCTTTGCCTTCTCGGGATCTTCCGGTTTATAATCCGGATCCTGCCGGAAATCCCAGTCATTGAACATCCTGTTTTTTCGATCTTTCATGGTGATGTTCCTCCGTTCATCTCATCGTCTGCCGCCCTGCAGTTCCTTAGAAAAATCTGCCAACAATATCGCGCGAGGACGCGCAGGTGTCCTCCATGTCGCCGAAGCTCAGGATTTCGCCGGCGTAATATGTGTTCTGCCCGCCCTGGATCGCTTCGAGGTCATCGTACCAGCCTGCCGCGTAATCCTCTGGCGAGACATGCGGGCAGTAATAGGATTCCTGCTCGTAGTGACGCTCTTTTACGCGGAATCCGCACAGGCGCATGTCGTCCTGCATGGCGTTAATCGTGTAGTCGTAATCCGCGTCCTTGCTGCCCTGATGATTGCGGAGCGCGTAAACTGTACACGGGCAGTTCGCCCCCAGATCCTCCCAGCGGTGATAGTATACCATTGCGTGGCCGAGTTTTTCCGGAACCATGTTGTCGAAAATATAGCCGGAGATGGTCGGTCCCTGTCCACGCTCAAAGCTTGCCAGAAAGTCGACGTATTTCTCGTGGATGATCTTTCCGAACAGCTCCTTTTCGTCTTCCCGCGCGTCTGCGTAATTCGCAAAATAATCCAGCGGGGTCGTGACGATCAGCTTATCAAATTCTTCTGTGGACTCACCCTCCTCGCCGCGGATCGTGACTTTGATCTTTCCTTCTTCGCCTTCCGCAGGACGCTCGACCTTCACGACCTGTGTGCCCAGGACGGCCGGGTTCAGCAGCTTTTTGTTTGCCGCCTCATAGATGTTCTGCGTCCCTTCCTTCCAGGTCCAGAGCCGGAGATTGACGAATTCGATCGCCGTCGTCGTATCCAGATATTTCATGACGTACGCCGCAGGCATCTCGTCAAAGAATCCATATCCAAACGAAGTGAACGGCGCGATCCAGATCTTCATGACATCTTCAACCCCGTTCAGCCGGCAGAACTCGTCGAATGGCAGCGCGAGATCCTTCAGATTCGGATTTTCGCCCTCAATCAGCTCCAGAGAATTGTGCACCTGCTTGGACAGACCGGAATATCTGCCCTGTGCCACGCCGCGGTGGCCATAGCAGTCGTATCCCTTGTATTTTGTCTCCATGATTTCCACGAGCTTTTTCATCTGCTTCTTCATGCGAAGCAGATCTTTTGTCTTTTTAATAGAAGGATTTTTCTTCGGGTCAAAGGGGAAGATCTCATTTCCCTTCGCGTCGCGGTACATACGCCGCATATTCGGTCCGTCCGAATGACCGATGCCCGCGAACTTCTCAACCTCATGTACGGCGTGGTACGTGATCGCCCCCATGATCGCGCCCATCTCGTATGTCCTCTCCTGCCCGTTAAACCGCACATGCGGCGAATAGCACTTTCCGCCGACACGCCGGTTCTTCTCATAAATCACATAGTTCTGGTAGCCCTTGATCTGCAGGTACATTGCCGCAGAAATGCCGGCAGGTCCTCCGCCGATAATACAGATGCGTTCGTCTTTGCTCATTTCCTTTCCTCCTCGTCTCTGACCGCGGCCGCCTGGCCCGGGATCGCGTAATCCGGGTCCAGGTGCTTGAAGTCGGCCGGTCCTTAACGAACATGTATTCCGCGGAATACGTGCGAGTTTAGTACCGCTGCCAGACTGAAGCAGCGCGAGCGTGCCTGGAACGGATTACGCGATCCCGGGCCAGGCCGGCCGCTTACATGTTTCTACACCACAATTTCCTGTATCACACATTCGTTCCCCTGTTTCAGCCACGTCTCCCCGCTTCCGCAGTACGGGCAGATCTTCCCGTGCGGTATGGTTTCGTACGTCTGCCTGCAGCTGTCACACCAGGTTACCGCAGGAATCGTCTCGATCTCGACGGAACAGCCCTTCATACGTTCTGTCCGCTGAACTGCCCATTTCCAGCAATCCTCCAGATAATGCGGAACGATCGCAGACACCTCTCCGATCCGGAGCCTCACGATATCCACATGCTCAACTTCATTTTCGCGGGCGGCTTCCTCTACGTCTCTGATGATGCTGAATACAATTCCCAGTTCGTGCATACTCACTACCTTTTTTTGCGCGGATCCGGACGATGGACTGTAGATCCGGGACGCCTCTGCCGTTTACTTTTTCCAGTTCAGGATTTCCTGTTCAATCCAGGCCGCTGCCTGATCCATGCCTTCTCCGGTTTTGGCGCTGATGGGGATCACAGCGGCATTTGGATTCCGTCTGTGAATCGCTTCCTCGCATTTTTTCAGGTTGAAATCAAAATATGGAAGCACGTCGATCTTATTGATCAGCACCAGGTCGCAGACCTGAAACATCAGCGGATATTTCAGGGGCTTGTCGTCACCTTCCGGAACCGACAGGATCATCGCGTTTTTGGAGGCGCCGGTGTCAAATTCTGCCGGGCAGACGAGATTTCCGACATTTTCCAGAACCGCCAGGTCATACGTCTCTTCTCCCAGCGATTCCAGCCCCTGCCGTGTCATATCGGCATCCAGATGACACATTCCGCCCGTGTGCAGCTGGACGGTCCGGATCCCCGCCGCTTCCATCGTCCTCGCGTCTACGTCACTGTCGATATCCGCTTCCATCACAGCAATGTGATGCCGCTCTCCCAGCATTTTTCCCAGACAGAGGAGTGTGGACGTCTTGCCCGCGCCCGGTGAGGACATCAGGTTCAGAAGAAAAATCCCCTTTTCCCTCAGTTCCTTCCGAAGCAAATCGGCGCGCTCCTCATTGCTGGCAAAAATGCTCTTCTTCAGTTCAATGATTCTGACCTCCCCCATAACTGCTGCTCCTGCCCCTCCTTTTGCAAATACATATTTATATTTATTTCTTCACATCAACAGATTTTCCTTATTATATCAGATTATTTTCGGTTTGTCTCGGATATTCTATGGGCAAATTGACTGATATTCATTTTTGCTTTGTCCAGATTTCTCCTCCGCAGCCGGGGATCACACAGCGAAGCTTCCCATTTTCTGCTTCTGCCGTCTCTCCGGTCAGCACCCCTGTATAAGTGCCGTTTTCCGCAGGAATATACAACTCCGCAGGGTTCTCGTCATTGTTGACAGCAATGATAACGGTCTCTCCCTCGTGGCTGCGCGCAAACGCGAACTGGCGGTTTGTCAGCAGACATTCCCTGTACTCCCCAAAGCAGAGCGCGGCAGAGGACTGCCGGAACGCGCCCAGCTTCGCAATCAGCTTTTCCAGCGCGTTCCCGCCGGACGCGCCGGTGTAATCTTCCAGTGTGAGCGCAGGCCGCAGGGAATCGTCCGATCCGTTCTCCTTTTTTCCTTCGACCGCGAATTCAGATCCGTAGTAGATTGACGGAATTCCGGGCAATGTGAACAGCAGGATGTAGACCGGCGTAAGCTGGCGCCTGTCATTCAGCTTGTTGACGATCCGCTCCACATCGTGGTTATCTACAAAGCTGTACAGCTTCGGCCTGCCGGGACGATTCAGCCCCATATCGTTGTATATGCGCTTTACTGTGTGCGCGATTTCAAAGTAATTGTGGTCATTGTGCCCCGAGTACAGCGCCTTGTGGAGCGAATAATCGGTGACAGCGTGCAGCATGCCGTCGTTTACCCAGCGGATATACTCTCCGTGAATCACCTCACCCATCAGCCAGAACTCCGGCTTCACATCATTTGCCAGTCTTCGCAGATTCTGCATAAAACCGAAATCCAGAACATCCGCCGTGTCCAGCCGCAGACCGTCGATGTCAAATTCAGCCACCCAGAACCGGATCACGTCGCAGATATATCCACAGACCTCCGGATTCTGCTGATTTAGCCGCACCAGCTGGTTGTGCCCGCCCCAGTTGTCATAGGAAAAGCC
>JAFVEX010000123.1 GCA_017475785.1 Eubacterium sp.
CCTTGACAGCCAGCCCGTCATCCGATGATGATCACCCAACGGACAGTAAGGATAGGCTTCACGAGCGTGTGCAAGAGTAATTTCTGGTTCGGGTCAAAAACTCCGGAAATCGCTGGAATTTAAAATTTCACATTACGATTAACGGAGGACCTGGCCAGTACCAACAGTGTTTTTTGTGTACATACAAATGTACAGCAGCCTGATTTACAATGAGATCACAGAACAGATGAAACACGTTCAAAAAGGTCTCAGAGAGTTGAAAGGAGGCTGCTGATATGAAGGGTTATCTGACAGGATGCGGGTACATGGGATATGTGGACGGCCGGTACATGCTGTTTTCGAGCGAGGACGAATACAGGGATTACATGGAGAGCGTGTTGTTGACAGACCGAAATTAAAATTTAACAAATTCGTAAAAACTACTGGAAATCCAAATGAAAGTGTGTTATACTTCAACCGTTATGTGCGACTGGTTCTTTGACCGGCGCAAACCAAAAAGGAGTCTGATACACATGACAAAACGAATTTGGATGACGCTGCTGACGCTCCTGCTGATCTTCAGCATGCAGGTTCCGGTCTTCGCGCTGGACAAGGAAAAAGCGACTGCGGCACTGGAAAAACAGAAAAAGACAGGTGTTCTGGATACAACAGAGGTTGATACCTGGTTCCAGGGAAGGATTCCGCAGACTGACAAGCGGACCCTCAAGAAGGGGACTTCCTATACGACGATCGGCAACGGCGGATGTTCTTATTTCGCGGCGGCGTACATGCTGCTGAAGATGGGAGATCTGGATCTCCTCGGCGGCGAGACACCGGTCACGGTTCTTGACAAGATGGAGTCGATTGACGGTTACCTGAGCTTTGGCAAGATGGATTTTCTCAGGATCCGGGAGGTCTGGTCGGACGTCACCTGCTGTGAGTACAAGACGCCGCTTACCGGCACGATGCCGGAGCGCGTCGAGCAGATCCGTGAGAAGCTGGACAACGGCTATTTTGTCATCGCGACGGTTGTCGGCGGCGTGACAGACGGCCATTACATCTTTATCGACAGCATCACAGATGACGGCGATATGATCATCGGCGACAGCGCTTTCGGCGGAACCAGATGGAGCGACACCTTCGGGCCGTCCGGCTCTACCATCACCGATATTTCGGTGTTCCGCAGCAGCAATGTCAATTCCTATGACTGCCCGTCAATCTATGAGTACAAAGAATATCTGGAATCTGGCAAGGATTTTTCGCTGAAGCCGGTTTCCCTGTGACAGCAAATTTTACCAGTGAATAAGGCGCAGTCCCGGCATGTCGGCCGGGACTGTGTTTTTCGTTTGTAACAAATCAGTACATGTGCTATACTTATGTGAAATGTTATCCTGAATATACATTTGCCGGAGCCGTTGTGCAAAATCCGGCTTTCATCTGAGATATAAGAAAGAGTGCAGAACAATGCAGATTATCGTAGTTGGCTGTGGAAAAGTCGGGAAAAAGCTGGTTGCGCAGCTTTCACGTGAGGACAACAATATCACCGTGGTGGATACAAACGCGGCTCTGGTCGAAAGTGTGTCCACCCTTTATGATGTCATGGGTGTCACGGGGAATGGGTCGAGCTTTTCGGTTCTCTCTGAGGCGGATATTGAAAACGCGGATATGATGATTGCCGTGACAGACAGCGACGAGGTCAACCTGCTCTGCTGTGTGATTGCGAGAAGGGCGAGATGTCTCACGGTGGCGCGTGTGCGCAACCCGATCTATTCACAGGAGCGGGATTTCCTCCGGAAGGAACTTGGCATCTCCATGATCATCAATCCGGAGCTTGAGGCGGCCAGAGAGGTCGCGCGCCTGTTCCGCTATCCGTTTGCGATTGAGGTGGACCGCTTCGCGAAGGGACGCGCTGATCTGCTGCGGTTCCGCGTGCCGGCGGACTCCGCGCTTGCAGGCAGGGCGCTGAAGGATCTGGCAAGGGAGACAGAAAACGTTCTGATCTGTATCGCGGAGCGGAACGGCTCGGTTCAGATTCCGGACGGCAATTATGTAATTGAGAGCGGCGATATCCTGTCGGTGATCTTTGATCCGGTCACAAATGGCCAGTTTTTCAAGAAAATCGGCGTGCGGACCAATCAGATCCGCAATACGCTGATCATCGGCGGCAGCAAGCTGGCTTTCTATGTGGCCAAAACGCTGGAGCATTCCGATATCGATGTCCGGATTATCGAAAAGAACCTGGAGCGCTGTGAGCAGATGGCGGAGGTGCTGAAAACGGCGGATATCGTCAATGGTGACGGCAGTGACCATGAGTTTCTGCGGGAGGAGCGCATTGATCAGTTTGATTCCATGCTGGCCAGCACGACGATGGATGAGCAGAATATTATCCTGTCGCTCTACGCGAAAGACAAAATTCACTACAAGGTCGTCACAGACGTCAGCCACATCGAGGTGAGCGGCGTCATCAAAACCCTGGAACTGGACAGCATCATCTCCCCCAAGAGCATCACGGCGGAGACGATTCTGCAGTTTGTACGCGCTACTGCAAACGGTCTGGGCAGCAACGTGGAGACGCTGTATCAGCTGATTGACGGTGAAGTTGAGGCACTTGAGTTCTTTATTCAGCAGAACGCGCCTGTGGTCGGGATCCAGCTGATGGACCTCCACCTGAAGAACAATATCCTGATCGCGGGAATTGTGCGTGCCGGGCGTCTGATCATCCCCGGCGGCCGCGACCAGATTCAGGCAGGGGATTCTGTAATTGTTGTGACGACAAATACCGGCTACACGGATATCAATGATATTCTGGCTTGAGCAGAAAAGGTTTTTGAAACTGATGAAACAGGCATTTAATATAGAGAAGCGTACCGGAATGAACGTGCCGATGATCCGGTATGTCCTCTGCTGGGCAATTGAAATTGAGGGGCTGTTTCTTATGCTTCCGTGCATGATTGCCGGGATTTACGGGGAACAGGTTGGGACAATCTATTTTCTGTGGGGAGGCGCCTGCATCGCGGCCGGGTACATGGGCGTCCGCAGGAAGGTGTCCAACACGGAAATCTATCCAAAAGAAGGCATGGTCACGGTTGCGCTGGTCTGGATCGTTATGAGTCTGTTCGGCGCCGCGCCGTTTGTTTTCTCGGGAGAAATCCCGAATTATGTGGATGCGCTGTTTGAGATTGTGTCGGGCTTTACGACAACAGGCGCGTCAATTCTGAGCAATGTCGAGGGTCTCACCCACGCATCGCTGTTCTGGCGCAGCTTCTCGCACTGGGTCGGGGGCATGGGCGTTCTGGTATTCATTCTGATGCTGATACCGGTCCGGACGGGTTCTCAGATGAACCTGATGCGCGCGGAGAGCCCCGGCTACAACGTCTCCAAATTCGTGCCGCGCGTCCGCGGAACAGCCAGGATTCTGTACAAAATCTATCTCGTTCTCACACTGACCGAGCTGGTGATCCTGCTGGTCAGCAGAATGTACTGGTTTGACGCAGTGTGTCTGACGTTCGGCACAGCCGGAACCGGCGGCTTTGCGGTGCTGAATTCGGGCTGCGCGGGATATACCGCCTTTCAGCAGTATGTCCTCGCAATCTTTATGATTCTGTTCGGCGTCAATTTTTCCTTCTACTTTCTGTTCAAGGGCAGGCGCCGCAGAATGGCATTTAAGATGGACGAGGTGCGCGTGTATGTGATACTGATCGGCGTGAGCGTCCTTCTGATTTCACTGAACACGTTCCGTATTTACGGCGGGGCGGAGGAGACGTTCCGCGCGGCGCTGTTCCAGGTCGGCAGCATCATCACAACGACAGGCTTCTCCACGACGGATTTTGATCTCTGGCCGTCTTTTTCAAAGAATATTCTGATCATGCTGATGTGTATCGGCGCGTGTGCGGGCAGCACCGGCGGCGGGTTTAAGGTCTCGCGTGTGATTGTGATGGTGCGTTCCGCCATCAGGCGTCTGGCGACTTACATCAATCCGAAGCGTGTCCGAAAGATCCAGATGGACGGAGAGACGCTCAATGAAGACCATGTGCGCGGCGTAGAGGTGTTCCTGGTCGTCTACGTCATGGTTTTTGCGCTGTCAGTTCTTGTGGTCAGCCTGGACGGCTTTGGATTTGAGACAAATTTCACGGCTGTTGCCGCGACGCTGAACAACATCGGGCCGGGACTTGCTGATGTCGGGCCGACCGCGAATTACAGTATGTTCAGCATTCCGGTGAAGCTGGTACTGATTCTGGATATGCTGGCGGGGCGGCTGGAGCTGTTTCCGCTGCTGATTCTGCTGTACCCGCCGACCTGGAAGAGCCGGTAGCAAGGAAGATCACTTTGCGATTCCGTTCTTCGCTTCGCTTCGGTCGGTGCTAAGCAAAGGTCCACTGGACCTTCAGCACCGCGCGCGAAGAGTGCGCAAGCGCACTCTTTTTTACAGGAGATTATTTATGGGCAAATGGGAAAATAACGTGCGGAAGGTCGTCCCGTATACGCCGGGCGAGCAGCCGCAGCAGAAAAACATCATCAAACTGAACACAAACGAGAACCCGTATCCGCCGGCGCCGGCTGTTCTTTCCGCGTTTGGCCGGCTTACCGCAGAAGGGCTCAGGCGCTACCCGGATCCGCGGGCAGGCAGACTGACGGACGCGCTGGCTGCGTATTACGGTGTTTCGCCTGAGCAGGTATTTGTGGGTGTGGGCTCTGACGACGTCCTTGCGATGGCGTTCCAGACCTTTTTCAACAGCAGTGAGCCGGTTCTCTTTCCGGATATCACGTATTCGTTTTATGACGTCTGGGCAGAGGCATTCCGGATCCCGTACAAAACCATTCCGCTGACGGAGCGGTTCGAGATCAGGGCGGAAGATTACCTCATCCCGAACGGCGGCATTGTCTTTCCAAATCCGAACGCGCCGACAGGAACAGCCATCACGCTGGAGGCTGTCGAGACAATTCTGCGGGGAAATCCTGACGTCGTGGTCATTGTAGATGAGGCATATGTTGATTTTGGAGCGGAATCCGCGCTGCCTCTGATTGATCAGTACGAGAATCTGCTGGTGGTGCAGACGTACTCGAAATCCCGTTCCATGGCGGGCGCGCGTGTCGGCTACGCAATCGGAAGCAGCAGGCTGATCGCGTATCTGAACGCGTTCAAGTATTCCTTTAACTCCTATACGATGAATGACGCCGCGATTATCCTGGGTGCCGCGGCTCTGACAGATGAGGATTATTTTCAGGAGACCTGCCGGAAGATTATCGAGACCAGGGAGTGGGCAAAGCAGGAATTTTCCCGTCTGGGCTTTTCGTTCGGGGACTCCTGCGCAAACTTCATCTTTGTCACACACGCCAAGGTGCCCGCGCGTGACATTTTTGCCGCGTTGCGCGGCCGGAATATCTTTGTGCGGTATTTCGACAAGCCCCGGATTGACAACTATCTGCGCGTCACCATAGGAACCCGCGCGGAAATGGAGCAGCTGTTTACTGCACTGGAGGAGATCATCGATGGAAAATGAACTGCGCTATGCGGTGCTGATCGACGCGGACAATATCTCTGACAAATATATCAAAATTATTCTGGACGAGACGGCGGGCAACGGAATCGCCACCTATAAGCGGATTTACGGGGACTGGACGAGCCAGCGCATGAATTCCTGGAAACGTGTGCTGCTGGACAATTCCGTCATTCCGATGCAGCAGTACAGCTACACGACAGGGAAAAACGCGACCGATTCCGCGATGATCATCGACGCGATGGATATTTTGTATTCCGGGACAGTCGACGGATTCTGTCTGGTTTCTTCTGACAGTGATTTTACGCGGCTAGCCTCCCGCATCCGGGAGGCCGGCATGCAGGTGATCGGTATGGGTGAGAGCAAGACGCCGAAGCCGTTTATCTCCGCCTGCAACCAGTTTAAGTATCTGGATCTGCTTTATGAGCAGAGACTGAAGGAGGCGGCAGAGGAAGCCGAGGATGACGCGGCGGATGCCGC
>JAFVEX010000124.1 GCA_017475785.1 Eubacterium sp.
CAAAGAGCAAGACTCTTAGCCCGCGCACCAACATCATCTAAAGTGTGAATTTCTCCGAACATTTCCTCGTAAGTCGTGCCCAGAGAATATGCATTGCGTCGTGCTTACATAACGCGTAACACGCATATACCATGATCCCGACTGACGAGCATATGTTTCAAGGCAAAGATACGTGTTTTTGCCTGATGACTTTGGCTTCTGGCTGCGTACAATGATGAATATACGTGCCTGCAGCCCTACGGCGGGTGCAGTCGGGACGGCATGTTAAGACGAATTTCAGCTTCCGAGGATGCCCTTGCTGAAAAGATCGGAGAAACGGAGACTTAGCGTCTGTCAGCGTGCGGGCAATGAGTGGTCGCCTTTCACGAATTGGCCGCACGCCTACAGACGGTTAGTCTGCGGTTCGATGGTCTTTTCGCGGGCAGACGAGGAAACTGAATTCGTCACCCTGCCGTCCCGACAAACTACAATTTAAAAAGGAGCTAAGGTTATGAATGACATAATCAATGAAATTTTACAGATCGAGTGGAGTATGTTTGACAAGGTGCAGAACATCGGCGGCCGGGCTTCGTGTCAGGATGAGCGCCAGACCTTTTATATCATGCGCTCCAGCCAGCTGATTGCCTGGCCGGAGAGAATGCAGGAAAGCTATCTGGAGGACCTGAAGCAGGCCGAGCGGGAAGGGCGCAACCCGCTCAGTGAAAAGTATGGCTATATGATGGAACGGACAAGCCCGGCGGAATACGCCGGAATCCGCGATCAGCTTCCGCCGCGGACGCCTGCGAAGGACGCGATGATCGACAGAATCTGCGAGATACAGGTGGCGTGGCAGGAAGATCTGGCCGCACGTTTCCCGGGGCTTACTGGCAGGGGACGGTCAATCAGGCGCAGTGAGGACAGCCCCTTCAACACGTCGTTTGAGACGTATCTGTGGGGTGAACTGGCGACTTATTCGGAAAAGACAGTGCGGCTGTACATGGAGTTCGTAGGGCAGCTGCAGCGTGAGGGCAGGAATCTGCCGGAGATGGTGCTGCAGAATACGACGGCGCAGTACGGATACAGGTCGCTGGAGGAAGCGGAAGAAAGTCTTAAATGACCGTATGCTGCGGAATTGGATATATAGATGATGAGTCTTACAAATTGCACGGCTTCGAGAACGTGTGTGAGATGACAAGCGACACAGGAAACAGAAGAGGAAGCAGTATGAGAGACAGCATAGTACGACAGGTGGACTGCACTTCAGATCGGGAGGCGATCGAGATCCGGGGCGCCTCAGCGAACAATCTGAAGCATATTTCAGTCAATATTCCAAAAGAAAAGCTGGTCATGCTGGCGGGCGTTTCAGGGTCGGGGAAGAGTTCTCTGGCCTTTGATACGGTTGCGGCGGAGAGTGGCCGGCAGTGGCAGGCGTCCTATCCGATGTTTCTGCGGCAGCGGCTTCCCCGGTACGAAAAACCGCCCGTCGAGGCAATCCGGAATCTGACCCCGTCGATCGTCGTGGATCAGAAACCGATCGGCGCGAATGTCCGGTCAACGGTTGGCACGGCGGCAGATATCGCGCCGCTGGTGCGGCTGTTGTTCTCGAGGATCGGGCAGCCTTCCGCCGGTGGTTCGATGGCATATTCTTTTAATCATCCGCATGGCATGTGCCCGGAGTGCACAGGTCTTGGAGAAAAGGTTGAGCTGGATGAATCGCTGATGTTTGATCCGGATAAAACGATCAATGAGGGAGCCATCCGGTTCCGGCAGTTTTTCGGCGGAAGCTGGCAGGATTTTTACTATAAGTACAATCCGCTCTACAGCGCGGACAAGAAACTGCGTGATTTCACGGAAGAGGAGTGGAAGGCACTTCGTATTGGTCCGGACGAACCGCTGGTAATGGATTTTATCCGCAACAACACCGGACAGGTGTCGAAGCTGCCGTATGAGGGCGTGGTCGCGCGCTTCAACCGGCTTTATCTGAACAGAGATATTTCAAAATTGAAGAAAAGCGTGCAGGACGAGGCAATGGAATTTATCCGTCGCAGACCCTGCCCGGTGTGCGGGGGAAGCGGACTCAACCCAAAGGCTCTTGCGTCCAGAATTAACGGCTACAATATTCAGGATGTAAACGACATGGAAGTGAGTGACCTGATCGGTGTGCTGGAAAATATCCGGGATCCGCTCGGCAGATCCATTGCAGGGCAGATCACGGCATGTCTCTGGTACATGGTAGACGTCGGGCTGGGTTATCTGAGCCTCTCCAGGCGCACAGATTCACTTTCCGGAGGTGAGGCGCAGCGCCTGAAAATGGTGAGGCATCTGGGAAGCAGCCTGAGCAACATCACATATATACTGGATGAACCGACGGCAGGTCTGCACCCGGCAGACGCAGGGAAGATCGGCAGGCTTCTGCTGAATCTGCGCGACCACCATAATACCGTTCTGGTCGTGGAACACAGCCGCCAGATGCTGGAGATGGCAGACCATATCATTGAACTGGGGCCGTTGGCGGGTCAGAACGGCGGCGAAATCGTATTTGAAGGAACCCTTCGTGAGATGGAGGGAATTGGCACCAGGACGGCAGAAAGTCTTCTGAAGAAAATCGAAATCAACAGAAACCCGCTTCCGTGGAAGGAAGGCTACTCGGTTGCGCATGCCTCTGCTCACAACCTGAAGGATGTAAGCGTCACGATTCCGAAGGGAATTCTGACAGCTGTGACCGGCGTGGCGGGATCGGGCAAGAGCACACTGGTTGTTGATGAATTTGTACACAGATACCCGGATGCAGTGGTGATCGACCAGAAGACGATCGGCACTTCGACAAGATCCACACCCGCGACCTATACCGGCGTCATGGATGAAATCCGTAAGCTGTTCGCGAAGGAAAACGGCGTCAGCGCGCAGTGGTTCAGCTTCAATTCCAAAGGCGCGTGTCCTGTGTGCAAGGGCAAGGGCGAGATTCTGCCGGATGTCGCGTTCGCAGACCCTGTGGCGATCTTGTGTGAGGAATGCGGGGGCAGACGCTACAATCCGACTGCACTGTCATACCGGTATCAGGGGAAGACAATCGAAGAAGTCATGAATATGACGATCGCGCAGGCACTGGAGTTTTTCCATCAGAAAAAAATCAATGGCCGCCTGCAGATTATGGTGGATGTCGGCCTGGAATACATGACGCTTGGGCAGCCTACCAGCACATTGTCGGGCGGCGAAATCCAGCGTCTGAAGCTGGCGGAGGAGCTGCAGAAAACAGGAAAAATATATGTGCTCGACGAGCCGTCGACAGGCTTGCACAGTCTCGACATCGCGCGGCTGCTGAAGCTGCTGCGCAAGCTGATTTCCGGCGGCAATACAGTTGTCATTGTAGAACACAGGCAGGAGATGATCGCGGCGGCAGACTGGATTATCGACATGGGTCCCGGCGGCGGGAAAAACGGCGGACGGGTTTTGTTTACCGGAACGCCCGAGGAACTGCTTACATGCGAGGACTCTCTGACAGCAGCGTATATGAGACGCGCGGAGAAGAAGTAGCCGGGGTTTCTTCCTGGTCAGAATTCATATTTATGGATAGTTGCGTTATAATGTGTATTGCATTATCAGAAGGATCACAGTGACGGACTGACAAAGAAACGCGATGGAGGCATAACTACGATGAATCGAAACAGTATTGACATGACGCACGGGCCGCTCGCCGGCAAATTGATCATGTTTGCCATACCACTGATAGCGGCAAATATTCTGCAGCTGCTGTTTAACGCGGCAGATGTGATTGTGGTCGGCCGCTTCGCGGGCAGCGACAGCCTCGCCGCGGTGGGCAGTACTACAAGCGCGATCTTTTTGTTCATTAATGTCATGATGGGACTGTCTGTCGGCGTCAATGTTATGATCGCGCGCTTTCTGGGGATTACAGGGGAAGACCGGAAAATATCCCGTACGGTTCACACAGCAGTCTCTGTCGGTATCCTCGGCGGCATCGGCGTGGGTCTTGTCGGGATCGCGCTGGCAGGGCCGCTGCTGCGTCTTATGGCAGTGCCGGAAGAAATCTTTCCGCTCGCGGTTCTGTACATGCGGATTTACTTTGCGGGAACAGCCTTCAATATGGTCTACAACTATGGCGCCGCGGCGCTGCGGGCGCGCGGCGATACGAAAAGACCGCTATATTACCTGACCATCAGCGGCTTGCTGAATGTAATTTTGAATCTGCTGTTTGTCATAGTATTGAAGATGAATGTCGCCGGTGTCGCGCTCGCTACGATTATCAGTCAGGGCGTCAGCGCTGTGCTTGTGCTGATCAATCTCTCGAAATCGGATGACGCGCTGCGGTTTTCCTTCCGGAATCTTTGTATTGACGGGAAACTTCTGGCGGACATGGCACGTATCGGCGTTCCGGCCGGCCTGCAGATGTGTCTCTTCAGCATCGCAAATATGACCGTACAGGGCGCAATCAATTCGTACGGCGGCACAGTAATGGCAGGGGTCAGCGCGGCGACCAGCATAGAGTCCTTTATGTACACTGCGATGGCGGCGCTGCACCAGACCTGCCAGACGTTCACCAGCCAGAACGCAGGCGCGCGAAAATATGACCGCGTTGACCGCGTCGTCAGGCTCTGCCTGCTCTATGCGCTGATTGTCGGCGTTGTACTCTCACTGGTGATCGATGGATTCCGCTATCCTCTGCTTCATATTTACAATACTGACCCCGCGGTCGTGGAGGCAGGGGTCGTCCGAATGGTGATCATGGTGACACCATATTTCATCTACGGAATGGCAGACGTATTCGTCGGCGCAATCCGCGGCTGCGGCCACGCGCTGTCCCCGGTCATCGCCACGCTGCTCTGTACCTGCCTGCTGCGGATCCTTTGGACATTGTGGCTTGATACCAGCCGGTACGGCGTCGAATGGATATACTATTCCTTTCCGGTCACATGGCTGCTTCTGTTGATTGTAGTGTTCATCATATGGAGGCACGTACGGAAGCAGGAGGGCGCAGCCGAGGGCATTTCAGGATGACAGG
>JAFVEX010000125.1 GCA_017475785.1 Eubacterium sp.
TGCTTCTAAGACGATGGCGCTGACGCCGGAGGATTTCTGGAAGGATCTGGAGACGACGCTTACGAACCTCCGCACAGATTATCTGGATTTGTATCAGCTTCACTGCGCGAAGCAGTGCTACGCGCCCGGCGACGGAACCGGTCTGTACGAAGCGATGCTGGAGGCAAAGGAGCAGGGAAAAATTCGACACATCGGCATTACTGCGCACAAGATCGGCGTCGCGGAGGAAATTGTGGAGAGCGGCCTGTACGAGACGCTGCAGTTTCCTTTTTCCTATCTGGCCACTGACCGGGAAATTGCGCTTGTGAAAAACTGTGAGGCGCATGATATGGGCTTTATCGCGATGAAGGGTCTCTCCGGCGGGCTGCTGAACAATTCCGCGGCCTGTATGGCGTTTATGAGCCAGTATCCGGTTCTTCCGATCTGGGGGATCCAGAGGGAAACAGAGCTGGATGAGTGGCTTGCGTTTTTCCGCGAGGAGCCTTCCATGACGGACGTGATTCGCGATGTGATCGAGGCTGACAGAAAGGAGCTGCTGGGATCGTTCTGCAGAAGCTGCGGGTACTGCATGCCGTGTACAGTGGACATTAAGATTAACAACTGCGCGCGCATGTCACAGCTGCTTCGCCGCGCGCCTTCACAGGCGTGGCTGAACGAATACTGGCAGGCAGAGATGATGAAGATCGAAAACTGCGTGGAATGCGGCGTCTGCAAGACCAGATGTCCGTTTGAGCTGGACATTCCGGTGCTGCTGAGGAAGAATCTGGCGGATTATAAGGATGTGCTCGCGGGGAGAGTGCAGGTCTGAGGTATCAAAATGGATAATCTTGACATAACTGAAGTTACGGAAGTAATTGAGCAGCAGAGCATCCTGTCCGAGATATTTACCAGGCAGCGCGTGATCCAGCTGGTCATCAGCCTGATTATCATTGCGATTGCGATTGTTGTCTGGGTGGTGATCCGGCGCACATACCGGCGTCTTGTCAGGAGCAGGCAGGGGCTTGTGCCTGCGGACGGGAAAATCGGAACGATTACGTCTGTCGTCCTGAATGTTATAAAAGGTATCATAATCCTGATTGTTGTGATCCTCGTTCTTGAGATCAACGGCGTGAAGGTGACGTCGCTGCTGGCAGGCGTCGGAATCGCCAGTGCAATCATCGGCCTTGCATTGCAGGATTATCTGAAAGACGTCATCATGGGCGCGCACATTATCTCTGACGATTTTTTCCAGGTCGGTGATGTGATCCGTTACGGAACGACAGAGGGCGTCGTGACAGGGTTCAACCTCCGCGCGACAAAGCTGCAGAATCTGGCAGACGGCTCTGTGATGACCATCAGCAACCGAAACATCACGGAGATTGTAAAGCTTTCGAATCAGCTGTATTTTGACATTCCGCTTTCTTACGAGGAGCATGCGGAGCAGGCGCAGGAAGTCCTTCAGCAGCTCTGCCAGGAGGCGCAGAAGACGATTGAAGGCATCATCGAATGCGGAAGTCTCGGCGTGGCAGAATTACAGGATTCATCTGTGATATACAAGATAAAGCTCATCTGTCCGCCGGAGCGAAAACTGGAACTGAAGAGAAAGCTTCTCGCGTATCTCTATGCCGGCGTGAATGCGGCAGGGCTGCAGATTCCTTACGCGCAGATGGATGTTCATATGAAGTAAATTGCAGTAAACGCAAAGAATCCGTCGCGGGAAATACCAAAGAGCAAGTACTTTAAACACCGGCAGGCAATTCCTCTGGCACAAGAGGAACCGTCTGCCGGTGTTTTGTTGTCACGCCTGTCGGCGCATGGATTCAGTCAGATACTTTTTGAGCCAAGCCGGATGGCGCATGGTTTCAGTCAGATGTTTTTGCTGCCAAGCCTGGTGGCGCATGGTTTCAGTCAGATGTATTTTTTGGAGCGGACCAGATTGCTGTGCTCAGCTGGCCTGCGCCTCGCGCTTCAGATTCTTCACAGCTGTCGTGAGCATCAGCTTGATGCGGTTGAGCTGGTTGACCTCTGACGCGCCGGGATCGTAATCGATCGCCGCGATATTTGCCATCGGATAGTCCTTGCGGATCGCCTTGATGACGCCTTTTCCGACGATGTGATTCGGCAGGCAGGCGAACGGCTGAATGCAGATGATATTCGGCACGCCGCCGTGTATCAGCTCCATCATCTCGCCGGTCAGGAACCATCCCTCACCGGTCTGATTGCCGGCCGATACGATCGGGGAGGCGAACTCGATCAGCTGGTTGATGTCAGCCGACGGCGTAAAGTGTTTGCTCTTGATGAATTCTTCATCGGCGGCCTTGCGGAGCCAGTCGATGGCCTTGATGCCGGCCTGCGTCTTCAGCGCGGATGATTTTTTTCCGCCTAAATGCTGCTGCTTGAAGGTCGAGTTCGCAAAGCTGTACATGAAAAAGTCAATCAGATCCGGAACCACTGCCTCAGCGCCTTCTGCCTCCAGAAGATCCACGAGATGATTGTTCGCGAGCGGAGAGTATTTCACCAGAATCTCTCCGACGATCCCCACGCGCGGCTTCTTTTCGTCTGTGATAGGCAGGCGGTCAAAATCACGGATGATGGTGTGGCAGAGCTGCTTGTAGCGCCGGTTGGACACATGTTCGCCGGTCAGGAAATTGATGACGATCCGCTGCCATTTCCGGTGCAGCCGGTTCGCGGAACCCTTTACCTTTTCGTATGGCCGCATGCGGTAGAGGCATTTCATAAAGATGTCGCCGAACGCCGCCGCGTATACGACGCGGATGGCCATTTTTGGCGTGATCTTAAATCCCGGGGTGCTCTCCAGCCCGGCGAGGTTCGCGGAGATGACCGGCACCTGCTCCATGCCCGCTTTTTTCAGGGCGCGGCGGATAAACGCGATATAATTGGACGCCCGGCATCCGCCGCCGGTCTGCGACATGATGAGTGCCGTCTTGTTCAGATCATATTTGCCCGAATGCAGTGCTTCCATCATCTGCCCGACAGTGATCAGGGACGGGTAGCAGGCATCGTTGTTGACATACTTCAGGCCGACGTCGACCGCGTCCTTTGTGTCGTTCGGCAGGACGACCATGTTGTAGCCGCAGCTGTTGAAGGCAGCCTCAATCAGCGTGAAGTGAATCGGCGACATCTGCGGGCAGAGAATGGTATAGCCGTCCTCGCGCATTTCTTTTGTGAAATACGGCCGCTCTTTCTGCGCGACGCGCTCCCTGCGCTGTTCGCCTGATTCCTGCCGGACACGGATAGCCGCCAGCAGTGAGCGGACGCGGATCCGGACAGCGCCGAGATTGTTTACCTCATCGATTTTCAGGCAGGTGTAGATTTTGCCCGCCTCGTCCAGAATCTCGTACACCTGATCCGTCGTGACCGCGTCCAGTCCGCAGCCGAAGGAATTCAGCTGGATCAGGTCCAGATCGTCTCTGGTCAGCACATAGTTCGCCGCAGCGTAAAGCCGCGTGTGGTACATCCACTGGTCATTGACGCGCACCGGCCTCTGGACAGGTGCCAGATGAGAGACAGAATCCTCACTCAGAACCGCGATGTCGTAGGAATTGATCATATCCGGGATTCCGTGATGGATCTCCGGATCGATATGATAGGGCCGGCCGGCCAGGACGATTCCGTGATGACCCGTCTCCTGCATCCACTGCAGAACATCTTCGCCCTTTTTCTGGATATCTCTGCGGACGGTCTCCATCTCGACCCACCCGGCGTGCGCTGCTTCGCGCACCTCTGCGGCCGGAATGTCCGAGAAAACCTTTACCAGCTCATTCGTCAGAATTTTCTCTGAGGTCAGGGCGACGAACGGATTCATGAAATCAATCGAAGAATCCGCGAGTTCATCGACGTTGTTCTTGATATTTTCCGCGTAGGATGTGACGATCGGGCAGTTGTAGTGATTGACTGCCTCCGGAAACTCATTGCGCTCGTATGGAATGCAGGGGTACCAGATCTTTTTGATGCCCTGCCGGATCAGCCAGGTGACATGTCCGTGGGCGATCTTGGCCGGATAGCACTCTGATTCGCTTGGAATGGATTCAATTCCGAGCTCATACAGCCTCCTGGTGGAGGTGGGAGAGAGCACGACGCTGAAGCCCAGTTCCGTAAAGAAGCGGAACCAGAGCGGATAGTTTTCATACATGTTCAGGACGCGCGGAATGCCGATTTTGCCGCGGGGCGCCTCGTCCTCTGTGAGCGGCTGGTAGCCGAAAATCCGGTCGTATTTATACTCGTACAGGTTCGGAATGTGGTTGGCGTTCTTTTCCTTTCCGATTCCGCGCTCACAGCGGTTTCCGCTGATGAACTGCCTTCCGCCCGAGAAGCGGTTGACGGTCAGGCGGCAGCGGTTCGTGCAGCCCTTGCAGGTGGCCATTTTTGTGGAATACTGCAGGGCGTTGATTTTCTCGATCGGCAGCATTGTGGTCTGCTTACCTTCGCTGCGGTCCCGCGCGATCAGTGCGGCGCCGAACGCGCCCATAATTCCGGCGATATCCGGACGGATCGCGTGGCAGTCCGCGATTTTTTCAAACGCGCGCAGAATACCGTCGTTGTAGAACGTGCCGCCCTGCACGACGATATGATTGCCGAGCTCGGTCGCGTCGGAGACCTTGATTACCTTATAAAGCGCGTTTTTGATGACGGAATAAGACAGCCCGGCTGAGATGTCCGAGACAGTCGCGCCTTCCTTCTGCGCCTGCTTGACCTTCGAATTCATAAAGACCGTGCAGCGCGTGCCCAGGTCAATCGGATGCTCCGCAAAGAGTGCTTCCTTCGCGAAATCCTCAACCGTAAAACCGAGTGATTCGGCGAAGTTTTCTATAAAGGAGCCGCAGCCGGACGAACAGGCTTCATTGAGCATGACGGAATCGACGGCGTGGTTCTTGATTTTGATGCACTTCATGTCCTGCCCGCCGATGTCGAGAATGCAGTCGACCTCCGGCTCAAAGAAGGCGGCAGCCGTGTAGTGGGCGATGGTCTCTACCTCGCCTTCGTCCAGCATCAGGGCGGATTTGATCAGCGCCTCGCCGTAGCCCGTAGAGCAGGCGTAGGCAATTCTGGCAGAATCCGGCATTTTTGCGTAAATATCCTGAATCGCGCGGATCGTGGTAGCCAGAGGGCTGCCGTTGTTGTTGCTGTAAAACGAGTACAGAAGAGAACCGTCCTCGCCGACGACAGCTGCTTTTGTCGTAGTGGAGCCGGCGTCGATGCCAAGGTAGCAGTTTCCTTCATACGTTTCAAAATCGGAAGTCGCGACGTTGTTTTCTTCCTGACGGAGCAGAAAGTCGTCATAATCCTCCTGCGTCGCGAAGAGCGGCTCCATGCGGGCGACTTCAAACTCCATGGCGATGCCTTCGAGAAGACGGTTTTTCATCTCTTCAAGTGAAACAAAATTATTCTCCCGGAAATTCATCGCGGAGCCAATCGCGGCAAACAGATGAGAATTGTCCGGAATGATCGCGTGCTCGTCATCGAGCTTCAGTGTGCGGATAAACGCCTCCCGGAGCTCGGAGAGATAGTGAAGCGGTCCGCCGAGAAAGGCAACATGGCCGCGAATCGGTTTTCCGCAGGCCAGGCCGGAGATCGTCTGGTTGACAACTGCCTGGAAGATCGACACGGAAAGATCCGGTTTTGTCGCGCCCTCATTGATCAGAGGCTGGATATCCGTCTTTGCGAACACGCCGCATCTGGCGGCAATCGGATAGATATCCCGGTAATCCTTCGCGTATTCATTCAGCCCGCTGGCATCGGTCTGCAGCAGCGCGGCCATCTGGTCGACAAATGAACCTGTACCGCCGGCACAGGCGCCGTTCATGCGCTGCTCAATGTTTCCATCCTCAAAATAAATAATCTTTGCGTCTTCTCCGCCCAGCTCGATGGCGACGTCTGTCTGCGGCGCGTAAGCCTGCAGGGCAGTAGAGACAGCGATGACTTCCTGCGTAAAAGGCACATCCAGATGGTTTGCCAGGGTCAGGCCGCCGCTGCCGGTGATCACCGGGTGGAGCTCCAGCTCTCCGAGCTGCTGATACGCCTTTTCCAGAAGCTCCGCGAGCGTCTCCTGTATTTTCGCGAAATGCCGCTGATAATCAGAAAACAGAAGCTGGTCATCCGGCCCCAGTATGGCGATTTTGACAGTGGTGGAACCGATGTCGATTCCCAGCTTGTATAGTTTAGAAGTATCCATATAGTTTGATCATGACTCCTTCGTTGGAACAGCAAAGCAATCTGCTGTTTGATAACATACAGAATCCATTATACTGCACAAAAAATATAAAAACAATCATTAATAGGTAGTTTCAGAATCCATAACTGTTAAATGTTTATAAAAATGACAAGAAAATGAATTGTTTATGACCTGTGTTTTCGATATAGTGGAAGAAGAAATTTAACTGCCCTGTGCAACAGTGTTATCATTCAATCAACAGATGCCCGGAACATCTGAAGGGACAAGATAAATCAGTAAAAAACA
>JAFVEX010000126.1 GCA_017475785.1 Eubacterium sp.
ACCTTCATAACTTCTGATCTCATATGCAATCAGGTTGTCGACCTTGTTGCCCCACTGTGCAAAATACACATCCGGATTTGCTGCTGCAATTTCCGGCAGGAAGGATGCGTAACCTGTAGATGCGCCGAAGATCAGATTGCAGCCTTCATTGATCAGCTCTTCTGCAGCTGCCTGTGTGGTTGCCTGATCCGTATCATCAATTTCTTCGAGAACGATCAAGTTCTCTTCCGGAATGCCCAGCTCATCCATTGCTGCGACGATGCTCTCATGTGTTGCCTGGCACCAGCCGCCGTCGTTGATGACGTAGGACTCGATCTCACCGATCTTGATATTTGCGAAATCTGTGCCGTCTGCCGGTTCCTGTGCCTCTGCGTCCTGTCCGATCCAGTTAACCTCTCCTGTCGCAGCCGTTTCTTCTGCAGCTTCTGATGCTGCGGCTGTCTCTTCTGCTGTGGACGATGCTGCTTCTGCTGTCTCCTCTGCTGCTGAGGACGCTGCTTCTGCTGTCTCCTCTGCCGCAGATGACACTGCCGCTGAGGATGCTGCTGCAGATCCTGCAGACGCTGCGTTCTGATCGCTCTCACCGCATCCTGCAAAGACAGTTGCTGCCAGGACGGCTGCAAGGCAAATGCTTACGACTTTGTTTTTCATGTTTCTTTCTCCTCCATACTTATGCGGCAGAAAAAGGAGACAGGGGACGGTTCTCTGTCTCCCTTTTCCGGCACATTCTTTTTAACTGTATCAGAATTCTGATAATATCATCCCTTTTATATTTGGGAGACAGAGAACCGTCCCCTGTCTCCTTCTCACCGGCTCTCGCGATCGTACGGGATCGTGAGTGCGGCCGGTGCACTGGAACGTCGTTTCCGGAAATTACCGGTTGTAAAGATCAGTGCGATGATGGTCGCAACATACGGAAGTGCCGAGAAAAACTGCGACGGCACCTGCGGGAAATACATCTGAATATCGATGCCGATGATACTGATGGCGCCGAACAGCAGGCCGCCGAATACCGCGACCAGCGGATTCCATGCGGCAAATACGACGAGCGCCACCGCGATCCAGCCCTTGCCGCTTGTCATGCCGTCACTCCAGAAATTAGTGTAATCCAGCGAAATGCACGCCCCGCTGACGGCTGTCATCACACTGCCGAATATGACATACGCATAGCGCAAAGCATACACGTTATAGCCCGCCGAGTCAAGTGCTGCCGGATTTTCCCCGAGTGCGCGCAGAATCATGCCGGCCCGTGTCTTATACAGATAGATCATGGAAACCGGTATGATAATGTACATAATATAAACCAGAATACTCTGATTAAAGAGCGACGGCCCGATCACCGGAATCTTTGAGAGCCCCGGAATTGCGATCGGATTAAATGCCAGATTGGCATTCACGCCGCTGACTTCTTTGCCGATAAAGCCGGAAAGTCCGGTACCGAAGGTCAGCATTGCCATGCCGGCGACCGTCTGATCCGACTGCAGACTGACCGTCAGAAACGCAAATACCAGACCGAGTGCCGCGCCGACAACAATCACGACAAGCATGGCCAGCGCCAGATTCTGCCGGTGAACGGCAACCAGATAGCCGGATACCGCGCCCATCAGCATAATTCCTTCCAGGCCAAGGTTCATGACCCCCGCACGCTCTGCGAAGATTTCGCCGATCGCCGCATAGAGGACGGTTACGGCATAGACAACCGCGGTTGATATAATCGATACCAGAAGTGTTGTACTCATGCGTCCGCACCTCCTTCCGCCGTTTCCCGCCGGGCAAACCGGTAGCGGATAAAGAATTCACCTGCAATGACAAACAGCATGATGCTGCCCTGAATCATCATGGCAACCTGTGACGGCACACCGGTAATCTGCACTGCGACCGCTGAAATCTGCAGGGCCCCGAAGAAAAATCCGACCAGCAGACAGACAAGCGGATTCAGTCCTGCAAGAAATGCGACGACGATGCCGGTGTAACCGGCATTGTTCGGCAGATCCGCCTGTACCCGGTGAATGATGCCGGCGACCTGTGCAAAGCCTGCAAGCCCGGCGATGGCACCGCTTACGCCGAGTACGATCAGAATGTTTTTCGCGACCGACATGCCCGCGTACTGTGCGGCACGGGGACTTCTGCGGATGACCTCCATCTGGTAGCCGCCGGTCGTCTTTGTGTGGAAAAACTGAAGCCCGACAGCGATCAGGATTACGATAATCAGTACTGAATTGATTCCTGTATGGCCGATTTCCGGCAGCCAGTACCGCTCGTCGATAATCCGGGTCTGCGCGACCATCTGATTCAGCATTTTCCAGGGCCCGTACATCAGGAAGTTCAGGACATACAGGAAAATGTAGTTCAGCATCATCGTGAGAATGGTTTCATTAACACCCCAGAATGCTTTCGGAATTGCAGCAAGCAGTGCGGCCGCTCCGCCGCCCAGGACAGCTGCAATAAACATCCCGAGTATTTTCAGAGGCGGCGGCATCACCGGTCCGTACAGCGCAAAGCCGACACAGAACACCGCGCCCAGCGCGTACTGCCCCTCTGCTCCGATATTGTTCAGATTCATCCGGTAGCCGAATGCAACCGCAAGGCCGGTCAGCATCAGCGGAATTCCTGCCTCGATGCTTCGGCTCAGGCCGCTCGGAGAACAGATGGTCTTCAGCATTTTTCCGTAGACTGTCAATGGATTAAATCCGACAGCCACAAGGAAGATCCCGCTGAAAATCAGCGCAAGGATTACGAAAAGAACCGGATTGAGAACCCGGTACCAGACAGGTACGCCGATTCGTTTTTTGATATAGATCCGGCCGCGCATCATCTGTCTCCTCCTTTCCGTTCTTCTCCGGACTCTCTTTCTCCGGTCATCATTCTTCCTATTTCCATAATATCTGTCTCATCGATATCCCGGATTCCCATCAGTTCTCCGTCACAGAGAACACCGACCCGGTCACACATATCGAAGATTTCATCAAGTTCCTCTGAAATAAATACAACGGCTGCGCCCTTCCAGCTCTGCTCATTCAGAATCCGGCGGATCACTTCCGCCGCGCCAATGTCAAGTCCCCGCACGGGATATGCCGCGAC
>JAFVEX010000127.1 GCA_017475785.1 Eubacterium sp.
AAATTCACACTTTAGATGATGTTGGTGCGCGGGCTAAGAGTCTCGCTCTTTGACGAATAGGCCGCACACCTACATCATCTTAGTGCGAAGTTCGATGGCATTTCCCGTGGAGTGTACAGAGAATATCATTGTCGGAGTGCGAAAATAAAATGCCACGATCCCGACAAACATAAATTTCGTGGGAGAGCGAGTACATGAGATACAGGCAGCAGCCGGATCCTGCAGAGACGGTTTCGTACAGGCTGGGGAACTATGTGGAAAAGAAAATCGGCTCCGATATCAGCAGGCGGTTTGAGGCGCCGCTTCTGGAAGGCGTTCCGGAAGACCACATCTGGTACCGGATCATGGTGCCGGAAGGAATGGCGGGCGACGGGACAGAGTACCACATCTACATTAAGCAGGCCGATCCTAGAAAGCTCTGTGTATTTTTGTCAGGAGGCGGCGTCGCCTGGAATGAATACACGGCTGCGCGTCCGGTGACCGGCGGAAAGGTTGCCGCCGGACTGCCGAATTATTACTGGAATAATCTTCGGCCGTTTACGCAGATCATGAATATCAATATCGGGATTACGGAGATTGGGAACCGGCTGAATCCATTTGATGACTGGAGCTTTGTGGTGATCACGTACGCAACCGGGGACTTCCACGTCGGGAATCACGATTTTCCCTACACCGGAGAAGACGGGGCGCCCAATATCCTGCATTTCCACGGACATCGGAATTTTCTTGCCGGGATGGAGATCTGCAGGCGGCATTTTCCTTCTCCGGAGAAGCTTTTGATTGCCGGGGATTCCGCGGGAGCCTTTGCCGTGCCGGCGCTGACAGAAGAAATACTGGAGGCGTTTTATCCGGAGTGCGGTGATGTTACACTGCTCTCGGACAGCGGCCAGCTTCTGAATAAGCACTGGAAGAAAACTGCCAGAGATGTCTGGCGCGCGGATGAGCGCATCTGGAGGGTGATTGAAAGCAAAAACCTGACGGTGGACTGGTACAGGGCGCTCTATGAGAAATATGGGAACCGCCTTCGGTATCTGTACGCGAGCTCTGTGAGGGATTACCTGCTCAGTGCTTATTATAATGACGTCACAAAGAAGGAGTACAGAACTGACGCGGAGGTGCAGGAGAAGTTTTTCCGTCAGGCGAGGAAAATGGCAAGAGAATTAAAGGAGATTACGCCGAAATTCGGATTGTTTTACTACGACTGGAAAAACCACCGTTTTCATCTGGGCGGTACGGTTCACACCGCTGTCCGCCACAAGCGGTTTTTCCACAGGGGGCTGCGCCCGGCTTCTATGGCGTCATGGCTGTATGACGCGACGGAAGGGCGCATGTACGACATCGGGCTGGACTTATTGGAAATATGAGTGGAATTGTTGAAAAGTTTGGTGCCTATGTGGGCACAAAAATCGAAGAGAACCCCGCCTTGGTCAGAAAGCTTCTGCTGGCGGCGTACCGCGGGAAGCTGGCACAGCTGCGCGCGTTTCCGGATAAGCGTCTGAGCCGCGCCCGGGATCTGATGGCAGTGGAGTCTATGAAGGCAGTTATCGCGCCGCTGGCGCATCCGGAGCGGTCTGCGCTGGTAAGTATTTTTACGCCCTGTGAGCTTTTGCAGGCAGCAGGTATTCACCCGATGTTTGCGGAAGCCATGGCAAGCTACATCACCGGGGCGGACGCGGACCGCGGTTTTGCGGAGTACGCGGAGGCGCAGGGGATTCCCGAGACATACTGCTCCTACCACAAGATCCTGCTGGGAGGAATTTTATCAGATGTCATTCCCAGACCACAGTTTTCTGTGAATACGTCGCTGGTGTGTGACGCAAATAATCTGACCTTCCGAAAAGCTGCGGAGCACTGCAGAATGCCGCAGTTTTATATTGATGTTCCGTATGATGTCTCGGAGGACAGCGTGCGGTATGTCGCGGAACAGATGCGTGAGCTAAAGCAGTTCATTGAGGATCAGACGGGCAGAAGGATCCGCCCGGAAGCGCTGGCAGATCGGGTGGATACAAGCCGCAGAACCATGCAGGCGCTCGCGAGATGTCAGAAAAGAAAAGCAGGGAAATATTTGTCAAATGATCTCACGGACGAACTGTATGAGGTATTTGGCGCGCATGTGCTTCTGGGCAGTCCGAAAATCGAAAAATTTGCGGAAATGCTGGCGGGAGAGCTCCGACAGGCGCCGGCTTTTAACGGTGTGCGGCTTCTCTGGATTCACACCATTCCGTATTATCAGAAGGTACTGCGTGATATTCTGAATTTCAGCACACGCGTGCAGGTCGTCTCGTGTGACATGAATTACTGCGGATTTGTCGAGATGGATCCGGAAAAGCCGGTCAAATGAAAAACTAACTTCCAGTTACTCCTTGAAAAACCGTCAGAGAGGCGATTTTGACGAATAAAACGGTCAAAAGTACGTTTGCAGGCCCTGAAAACTGTGTTAAAATCGGCTTGTCTGTTTGATGTGATTGCA
>JAFVEX010000128.1 GCA_017475785.1 Eubacterium sp.
CAGATGCAGCTGAAGAACGCGCAGATGCAGCCGAGGAACGCGCAGATGCAGCCGAAGAGCGCGCAGATGCAGCCGAGGAACGCGCAGATCAGGCAGAGGAGCGCGCAGATCAGGCAGAGGCAGAAATTGCGAGGCTTAAAGAGCAGCTTGCCGCGTTGCAGCAAAGCATTCATCAGATGTGAGAAGATATCTGGCTGGCGGTAGTCAGAGGAAAACAGACGATGCGAAAAAAGACAGGAGGGAGCAGGCATGCCATGCTCGTGAAGAAGGCAGAAAGCAGATGAAGAAGGCAGATTGCAGATAAAGGCGCAGCCTCAAAGTTTTTGCAGACAAACTATTTTCGACATGTCAGATTTTCCTTTAAAAACAGGGAATTCTGGCGTGTCGTTTTTTATGACCCGGAATCACAAAATCAAAATCATTGCTTTACGGCGGAGTAGTGCCTCTGATAGATTGGAAATTAGTAAGAATAAACTAACTGGTAAAATCGCGAATTTAGAGGTAATTCGGCTTTTGTCAGGAATTTATGAACGGAGGGACGAGATGAGAAACACAAAGCGATTTTTGCCTTGTCTGCTGGCAGCCGCGATGGTTGTGACATCCATCACGCCTGCGGCGGTCATGGCAGCGCCAGACGCAGTATCTGCGGAAGCACAGGCGGAGGATTCAGGAAGCGGAGAAGATGGCGACGGAACCGTTCTGGGTGCAGATGATTCTTCGGCGCCGGAAGATGTATCCGGAGATGCGTCAGATTCAGATGCGGAAGGTGATGTGGTCATTGCCGATTCAGGCGCAGAAACATCAGATGATGTATCTGCGGACAATCAGGAGCCAGTCAATACTGGGGACGAGAGCGATGTATCCCCGGACACCGCGCAGCAGGACGTATCCGGATCCGATACGGATAATTCCGGGGGAACACAGGATGCTGCTTTGCCGGACGCTTCAAACAGCAGTGATGATTCAGGAGACAGCGTGGAAATACAGGTAGAGACAGACGTGTCTGAGACACCTGCAGAAGAGACTGTTTCCGGCGGTCCTGCACGGGTAAGCCAGGAGAGCGGGGCAGACGAAAATGCCGGAGAAACCGGCGAAGGATCAGAAAACAGTGAAGAAGGTGAGCAGGAGCAGTGCCCGACACCGGAGCTGGATCTGAGTGCTGTTAAGTATGATGAGTATGGTTTCTATAGCAGCGGCAGCATCAAAGTACTGAAAGTGGATGGTTATTCCTATCGTTATACAGTGGATGGGACAATGCCGTCGCCGGATAACGGCAAGGCGCCAGCCAAAAGCGGAAATATCACTGCCACAAACATCAAAGGCGGCACACGGGATGAACAGGACATAGTCACCTTACGGGTGATTGCATATGCTGATGATAAACAGAACTCCGAAATCGCAGAGGTCTCTGTGAAGCTGGCACCAGCAGATATGGTGACGGTGAAGGATCTGAATCTCCGCAAGGCGATTATGGATTCCATTGGCAAAGAAGGTGACCCGGCGTTGACTGTCCTGACGCAGGGAGATCTTGAAAAGGTTACCCATCTGGTGGCAGAGAATGCGGGGATCAAGGATCTGACAGGTCTGGAATATGCCACCAATCTGGAGGAACTCGATCTGTCCGGAAACGATCTGGGCGGAACAATTGGCAAATATCCGCTGGAAGAATATGGCAGAAGTCTTTTGAGCAGAGGAATACGTTCATTTGCCTCTTTAAAGAGGGTGGATGTGAGCAATTGTAAAATTGGTGCGAAAGGCATGCGGATCGACTCCAACGGGAATAGTCTGGTATATTTCCTGATGCCGATATTCCAGTCGGAATTACTGGAGTCTTTGGATATGTCCGGTAACGAAATGTATGGCGAATTTTCCGTCACGACATCTTATGGTGTAGTTGTATCTTTGAACAACCTGAAAACGATTAATCTGTCTGACAATGATCTGACAGCCTTTACCATGTCCCGTTCGCTGCCGGCAAAGAGTCTGGAAAAAATTGATCTCAGCAAAAACCGGCTCTGGCCGGATGAAAATGCGGGAGACTGGTACAAATATGCAGTAAAGCGCGGTCTGGACAAATACGACCTGTCCGATCAGAAGGATCTGCTGGAACTTCGCGAGGTTGGAAAGGATTCGGAGACCAGCGGAACTGTCGGTGTCGACAATGAAAACCGTGTGATCGAACTGGGTGAGGTATTCGGTGATACGATTCACAGCCTGCTGCGTGGTTATGTCGGTGAGCGCCAGATGAGCGGAACAATCGAGGGTGTTGAGGGAACTATCCCGATTTCTTCTACCCTCAGTGCGCAGAACAGCTGGTTCGATCTAAAGCTAGATCAGGCAGGGGAAAACAGCTTCTCTATGACCCTGACCCATCTCAATGGGGAAACCAGAACCTATACGGTCAAAGCGAAGCGGTTGGATGTGCCTGCCGCAGAAGAAAATGAAGAGAGTGCCGGGATAAAAGATGTGCAGCTTCAGAAGGCAGTTATCAGTGAGTTGAATAAGCTGGAGGCATATCAGGGTGATAATGCGCTGACGCCATCCGGTCATCAGGTAACAAAGGGCGAGATGGCATTATTGACGGGAAGCCTTACCGTTCAAAACGCGGCAAATCTTTCCGGGCTTGAGTATGCAGAGAACCTGAGCGTACTGACACTGAGGAATCTGAAGATGTCCGGAGAAATGCTGAGTCTTACGGGACTTTCCGGGTTGAAAAGTCTGACGGTGTCAGGTGATGTGGCTGCTATTGAGGGGTTTGACGGGATGACTGCCCTGACAAATGTCAGCATCAGCAGCACCGGATTGCAGCGAATAGACGGAATCGAGAAACTGTCAGGTGTGCAGTCCCTTGCTGTGACGGGAGCATATCAGGAATTTCCTGATGTTTCCAGCTTAAAGGAACTGACCAGTCTGAAGATGACAGGAGAATACGCATCGGTTTCGGATTTTTCAGAACTGACAAAGCTGCAGACACTGCAGTTGTCCGGTCATTTTCGGGAAGTACCGGCCGCTCTGAAGGAACTTCCTTCCCTGCAAACTCTGTCATTGATTTCCGATTGTCTTTCCGCTGCGCCGGAAATTCCGGCATCTGTCACAAGCCTTGGAATTTCTGCAGATGAAAATGGGGCACTGCCGAATCTTTCTGCGAACACGCTGAGATCTCTGAGTTTTTATAACATCTCAGGGACTGTCAAGTGGCCGGCCGCAATCGGTGAAGCTTCAACAGTCGGAACGATCAATCTCGTTGAGATAGCATCAGGCACTTATGCTCTGCCTGGATTCAAAAATAAAGCCGGGACGGCAATTACGTACAGTATCACCGGTCAGGAAGAAGCAACGTGTGTGATTGATCTGTCAGATGAAACGGGCAATCCCTGCGTGCTGAGGGTTCGTGACGGATCCTTTACGCTGACGGGGGAAAACAGTGGACTGACACAGATTTTTGCTTACAGTTTGAAGAACTTGAAGTTTGATGAGCGTTTTGTATGCAGCGGCCTCAATTCCATTTCCGTAGATGCAGCGGATCAGGTGACATTTGACGCGGCGGCAAAAGCAGTGAATCTGAGCTCGCTGACGTATCAGTTGGTTGTAGAAGCAGGTTTCCCAGCGGGAGCAAATGTGCCGAAACTCTCAACTGTCACTGTGAGACAGTCCATGGGGACAAACCAGTTTCCGGCAGAACTGAATGACATGAAGGAGATGCAGACACTGACCTGGGCGAACTCTGCGCTGGAGGATATCAGCACACTGGATCTGAGCGCGTGTGAAAACCTGAAGAGCCTGACCTTCACCGGAAATGGTTCGTTTGGATCATTTGACGGATCGAAGCTGCCGGGCAGTCTGACCAGTTTCACGCTGGGAAGCTGTGGAATCCGCTCGCTTGTCGGATCATGGTCGCATTTGTCCAATATGATATCTTTGAATATCTTTATGAATCCACTGACGATATTCCCTTCAGAGGCAATCAGGAGCATGCCGGGTCTGCAGAGTGCAACAATGGCGTGGAATAAATATACGAGCATTCCGGCTGATACGTTTGAAAACAGCGCAAATCTGAAAATGATCACATTCGGCAACTGGGTTCCGGTCCGAAATGTCAACAATAAGATGGTTCCGCTGGAGGGGAGTGAGACAGAGAAGGCAATTCAGAAGCTTCTGGAGGTCGCTCCGGACTGCAAATATACTTTTGATTACGGCCCGGATGGAATCGTCAATACTGCAGGAAACTGGGCCGGCCTGACAGAAATCACATCTGATGTCGGAAGCATTCAGGAAGATGTCTTTACGGTTGAGAATCTGACCATGCAGGTACCGGCAAGTAAGGAGTCCGTGACATTGACGATGCAGGCGCTGATGGATGACACGGAAATCACAATAGGCGGTAAGCAGTATCGGAGCGGAGATTCTATTACGGTTCCGCTGCGGGAGGCAACCACAACAGTAAATATTCATACGTCCAATCCCTTTGGTGAGGAATTCGGCATGGATACCGAGATGAATTATTCGCTGAAGATTACTGCGGCGGATTACATGGAAGAATTCATCCCTGTTGATGGGGGCGCCTATACAGTCGGTTTTGAACTGCGGAAGGCAGACGGAACGTACTCGATGGCACATGATTATTTTGATCACAATGCACAGGTACGTCTGCAGGACGGCACCTACGATATTCGTTTTACAACGACTGCGGCCAGTATGATCAGCGCGATGCGTTATACAAATCCGAAAGGGGAAACACTTCAGACAGAGGTTGTAGCAGAAGATGGTGATAGGCGCACCTACAGGATGTATTCGGATACACTGGAAGAGCGGATCACAGTTTCTCCGCGTGTGAAGCCCATGGGCGATGCCTATGTCAGCTGCTATATGTATTTTGACTTGGCGAAGGTTGTCGATATTACTGATTCTATCGGCGCGGATAAAGCGGATCTGAATGCGGCGATTGTACGCGCAAATGAGATTCTGGAAAAACGGAATATTTATACGAGCGACACATGGAATGCACTGGAAAATGCTCTGAAAGGCGCACAGGAGATAGCGGCGCTTGAAGCCGCAAAGCAGTCAGTAATCAACAGAACAGCCGCTTCTTTGACTGAAGCGATCGAAGCCTTGCAGATTGATCAGGCAAAACTGGCAGATACCTCGGAATTGAAGAGCGCTATTGAGACAGCTGAAGCACTTACAAAGGGGAATCACACGGACACTGCGTGGGAGGCACTGCAGGAAGCAATTGTAGACGCAAAGGCAGTTCTCAATGAGCCGACTTCGAGCAAGAGTGAAGTGACATCGGCACTCAAGAGTCTGAATACAGCAGTGAAGCTGTTCAACTCCAGCGGCGAGGCATCCACACTGGATCCGGCTTCCCTGGAAGATGGACAGTACAGCGTCTATGTGGACATGATGAATGCGGCAAATCCGGCACAGAAATCCATGTCGGATGGGGCTGTGACCAAGCCGGTCACACTGACAGTGAAGAATGGAAACTACAGCATTACTGCAAACTTCCATGGTATTTACATCACCCTGGCAGGCACCAGCTTTTTCGGCTACATGAAGGAGCTCTCTTACTGGGATGGAAGCGCGTATACGCCTGTCACCGTGAACAGTACTTATGACATAGTGGATGATTATAATAAAGATACTTCCGGAAAGGCTGCATACAAATATCCGTATGAGATGACGTTCCCGCTGGTGAATAAGGCTGCAGGTGATGATGAGAACGCATTTATCCATGTACAGGTGTTTGTGCCAATCATGGAAGCAATTTCGCCAGGATCCGGCACGCAGCAGGCGCTGATGAAGATCGACTGGTCCTCGTTAAAGAAGGGCTCGTCTGACGCTGAAGCTGCGCAGCAGAAGGAAAGCGCCGTGAATAGTCTGAACAGCACGGTCTCTGACGCGAAAAACATTAGCAATACCTCTGGCATCTACACAGATGAAAGCTATCAGGCGCTGCAGACTGCCATCACCGAGGCAGAGGCACTGGCGAAAAATCCTGGTGCCACGAAAGAGCAGCTTGAGGCAGCCCGGGAGAAGATCGAGAAAGCCAGGAAAGGTCTGGTAAAGGCAACTTCCGGAACGGGTACATCTTCAGGCAGTACGGGAACATCCGGCGGAACAAAGACAACCGGCTCCACGAAGCAGGCGAAGACAACGGCCAAAGTCGTCAAAGGCAAAACCTATAAGAAGGCAAAGCAGTCCTATAAGGTCACAAAGGCTGCGACAGCGAAAACGGCGGGCACAGTTACCTTCACAAAGGCGAAGAACGCGAAGAACATCACGGTTCCGAAGACCGTAAAGCTCGCGGACGGCAGGACCTACAAGGTCACTCAGATCGGCGCGAAAGCCTTCACCGCGTCTAAGATCCGCAAGGTTACAATCGGGGCTAATGTCAAAAAAATAGCCGCGAACGCATTCGCCAGAAGCAAAGCCGTCACAGTTGTCCTGAAGACAAAGAGTCTGAAGAAAGCCTCAGTAAAAGGCAGCCTGAAGAACTCAAAGGTGAAAACGGTTCAGGTGAAGGCTGGCAGTGCGAAGGTGAACCGGAAGCTTGTGAAGAAATATAAGAAGATCTTCACAAAGAAGATTGCGGGAAAGAAAGTGACAGTGAAGTAAAGAACGCGCGCTTTGCAAACCAGCAATCCGAAATCAGAACGACCAGAGTCAAAACACGATCAATAATCGGTCTTGCTTGAAAGGCGGCCGCGCGGATTTGAAAGGATCTGCGCGGCCGCTTCTTAAAAAAAGCTGGTAATCTCATGTGGATTATGGTACACTTTCAGCAAGTCAAATGACAGGCAAGTCCAATTTCAGCTCCTTGCAGTGTTCGCTGCTTAAGGTGGGAGGTTCCCACAGAAATTCCTTGCTCTCAACTAAATAGCGGGCTGGAATGAATGTGGAGAAAAACTTCCTGTGTGCAGAAGGCAAGCTGGATGATGTATCAGATCGCATAAAAACCTTCCTGAAGTATGTCTCGGGCGGACAGCCTGCGGATGCTTTCGCGCAGGGGCTTGAGGCTGCAGTAAAAAATTTGCCTGTTATAAAATAATGGCCTACAAAGGACAATCGCCAAATTCGCGTAAACGCGGCACTGGCTCATTGCCAGTGTATGAATCATACAGGGAGGAATCGATGGGCATTTATCTGAATCCCGGAAATGAAGGCTTTACAAGAATTACCTCAGCGGATATCTATGTCGACAAAACAATGATGATCCGGGAAACAAACCGGTGTATCGATACTGGCAATAGTTATATCTGCATGTCCAGACCACGAAGGTTCGGAAAGACCTTTGCAGGGAATATGCTCTGCGCGTACTACTCCAGGGGATGCGATTCCCGGGAATTGTTTGCGCCGTTCAAAATCAGTCAGGATCCCGGATATGAAGCAAAGCGGAATCGCTATCATGTCATCAAGATCGACATGAACAGCGAATTCCAGTCCGCAGAGAATAAAGGCGACTTGTTGAAGATTCTCACGGAAGAAATCAGGGAAGAAATGAAGGCGGGATTTCCCGATGTTACATTCCGCGCGAATGACTCATTGGCAAGATGTCTTCTTCGGGTTTACGCGGCAAGGAAAGAAACATTCATTATTCTGCTGGACGAGTACGACGTTCTTGTCCGCGAGCAGGTCAGCCATGATCTCTTTCAGGAATATTTATCCTTTTTGAACGGCTTATTTAAGAGCGATACGCTTAGACCGGCAATTTCTCTCGCGTATCTGACGGGGATTCTCCCGGTGGTGCGGGATAAAATTCAGTCGAAGTTGAATAACTTCCGGGAATACACGATCCTGAATGCCGGACCGTTTGCAGAGTTTGTCGGATTCACGGCAGAAGAGGTCAAAGATCTGTGTAAAGAACGTTCGATTGATTTTAAGGAGTGCAGGCGTTGGTACGACGGGTATCGCCAACATGGATATGAGATTTACAATCCGGAGTCGGTCGTGCGTTCGGTTGAGGACAGGATGTTCGGTAGTTACTGGGGCAAGACATCCTCCTACGAAGTTATATCCGACCGCATCCGGCAGAATTTTGCGGGAACAAAAGAGGCGGTTATTCAGATGCTGGCAGGTGAACAGGTGGATGTCAATGTCACAAGTTATTTGAATACAATGGACTCTTTTCGAACAAAAAGTGATGCGTTTACGTATTTGATTCACGTCGGGTATCTGGCATATGATCAGGAAACCGGTACTTGTCGTATTCCAAATAAAGAAGTCCGCCAGGAATGGTTCAATGCAATAGAAACCGATGAAGAATACAGCGTGACCAATCAGATTATTCAGTCATCGAAAGAACTGCTCACAGAAACCTGGCAGGGCAATGCGGAAGCGGTTGCGAAAGCGCTGGATCTCTCACACATCCATGTGACATCCAACCGCAGCTACAATAATGAGGACGTGCTGCAGAGCGCTATCTATCTTGCTTTTATCTATGCGTTGAATCACTACACGGTTGTGAAGGAAATGACTGCAGGAAAGGGTTTTGCGGATGTCGTGTTCATTCCATTCAAGGATGGTGATCCGGCGATGGTGGTTGAGTTGAAGCGTAATGACTGTGTTGAGTCCGCGTTGGATCAGATTCGGAAAAAGCGGTATTTTGACAGCCTGACACATTACACTGGGAACCTGCTGCTGGTCGGGATCAACTATGACGAAAAGGAGAAGACGCACACCTGTGTGATTGAACATAGCGTTAAGCAACCGAGCAGAACAAATGAAAAGTGATCGTACAAAAAGACAGCGCAAGGCTGTCTTTTTTTTGCAGGAGTCTTTTTGTGCGAATCCTCCGTTTTTTATGTGAGTCTGGAACCAGGGGAGCTGAAGTCCGCCTGAGGGTTTTGTATTGAGATATTTGTGACGTATGATCACAAAACACGAAAAAAGAATTGCGCGCCGCACGCAAGTAAGTTAAAGTTAACTAAGGATAGGCAACACTAACAATGGAGAGTAGGCGGGAGAGAGGACATGAACAACGGAATTTCACTGCCGTCTGAAGCGCGGGAAATAAATATTCTGACAGAGCGGGTGCTGGAATATCTGTACCACCTTTGGAAGGGCGGAAAGCCGGGGGACGCGATTACACTTTGCGCAGAGCTTGGCCTGACGCGCAAAGAACTCCGGGAGATTCTGGAATATCTGGCGCGCGAATCGTATATTGAGATACCGGTTCAGGATAGTCCGTTATCTCTGACACAGGCCGGTCTGGACAGGGCATTCGAGCAGATCCAGCGGAAGAGCTATCTTTATTCACTTCTGCGTGACGTGTGCAATGTGCGGGAAGAATCTGCCCGTGAGAACGCGGAGGAAATCAACCGGATTGTATCGGATGACGTGGTGGAGGGGATCCGTGACTACGTCATGCAGGGAAACCGCGCGAACCGCGTCATCAGAGAGGAAGATCTGTGTCTGCTGTATGAGCCGGGGCACTATATGTTTGATATGAGCCTGTATGACACAAAAACGATCTCTCCCAGAATTCTGTGCAGGGAGTATGAGATCTTTTCCTCGGATATCGAACTGATCGTGACGGATCGCGAAAGCTGGTTTCTGCTCTCCCTTGTAGAGGGCAGTTCCGGGGGTTCTCTGTGGTATCTGAAGGATCAGAAATGGCATAAGACAGCCCTTGAAGGACAGAAATTCCGGCTTCCGACAAATTGCTTTGTGTATACCATTACCAACCGGATTCCGATGAAATCGGGGGAGGCATTTGTTGCCTACGTCCCCGAAGGAGAAGAACTGGGAGAGGATGATATCCGGGCACTGGAAGTGCATCTCTGGTAGAAGACCGGGCTGCAGGAACCGGCGCGAAGACAGCACATTCATCAGGAGCATCAGAAAACATGAAGGATTATTTTCACAGGATGAACCACCCGTCCATGCTTCAGATCCGCTATCTGGAGGAGCTGGAGAAGGCGCCGAAAAAGCGCGGCATCATCTCGACAGTCGCGCAGCGCTGCGGGGTTGATCACGCGGCGGTCAGCAGGTTTATTAAGAACTGCCAGACTGCGGGATATGTGAACAAAAAATATGAGCTTACGCAGGACGGGCTGATCTGGCTGCACGCGTACCAGCGGGTGAGACAGGGGCTCCGGGAGTATTTAATCTCCTCCGGAATCTCAGCAAAGCGTCTGGACCGGAATGTCGCCGCTATGATGGAAAACATGGATTACCACACGCTGAACATCCTTGTGACGAACTATCAGAATCACAGACTTCTCAGTCCGTACAAGGAGCTGGATAAGTATCAGGCAAACCAGGTTAACCTGGCTGATTTTCTGGAGCGGACGACCTATCAGGTGCATTTCCGTGTTCTGCGGATTGACCGTCTCGGCGCCGCCGGACATGAGCTCTCAATGGCGGATCCTGCGTTTCTGAAGCCGGCAGTTCTGCGGAATTATAAGCGGGGAGTCTGGATGGAAATCGGCCTGCGCGAGATAAGAGCCTGGTCACGCGTTCAGGAGGAATGGATTACCGGAAAGCTGTCCAGCCTGAAATATGAGCAGCACGGTCTCATCAGGCAGGCAAAGATTCAGGACAATAAGGTCAGAATTCCGCTTGAATACTGCCATGTTGAGCAGTATGATGACAGTAAAATCCACGGGGCGGTTCCCATCACGGTGGCAAGTGATGTCGGAACGCAGCATATGCCGGAGAGTACTGCGCTGCTCGTCTTCTGGATGTAAGAAGGGAGGCGCAGAGAATTGAAAAAAATCCCGTTATTAAAAGGCTTCTGGATCGCGCTGGGCAGCATCTGCCTGGTGCTGGGCACTATAGGGATTGCCGTGCCGGTTTTGCCGACGGTTCCGTTTATCTTGCGACGCTGTTTTGTTACGCAAAAGGTTCCAGACGGCTGCATGACTGGTTTACCGGCACAGAGCTGTACCACAGGCACCTGGAGAGCTTTGCAAAAGGCGAGGGAATGACGGTGCGGACAAAGTTGTCCATAATGGCGTCCGTTACACTTGTAATGGGGATCGGTTTTTACTTTATGAGCCGCGTCCCAGCCGCGCGGATCATCCTTGTGATTGTGTGGGTATGCCACGTAATTGCCTTTGTGTTTTTTGTCAGGACAAAGAAAGAGTGAGAAGAGTTTGCTATGATCAAGACCCGGTTAATCAGGCTGCTGGCTGATTCCCGAAAATATATTATCTGGCAGGTTTTCTGGCAGTGGCTGAGTCTGCTGGCTCAGGTTCTCGCGATCTGGCAGGTTTCTCTCCTGCTCGGCGCCGCGCTGGACGGGTCGCTGTCCTCCGGAATGATCACGCGCGCGGCGGGGACTGTGGCGGCAGTAATTGTCTGCAGATTCGCTTTTGACCGCTTTCAGGTGCGCGCTTCTTTTCAGGCAAGTCTGCAGGTAAAGCGGGTTCTGCGTGAAAAGATATACGAAAAGCTGCTGCGTCTCGGGGCGTCCTATCAGGAAAAAGTGTCTACTGCCGAGCTGGTGCAGATGGCCGGGGAAGGCGTTGAGCAGCTGGAGACTTACTTTGGAAAATATTTATCACAGTTATTTTACAGTCTGCTGGCGCCGGTGACGCTCTTTATCATACTCCGCAGGATCAGCCTGCGCGCCTGTGTGATTCTGCTGGTTTTCGTTCCGCTGATTCCTATGTCAATCGTGGTCGTTCAGAAAATCGCGAAGCGGCTCCTGGCGAGATACTGGGGCGCGTATACGGAGCTTGGTGACAGCTTTCTGGAAAACCTGCAGGGCATGACGACCCTGAAAATATATCAGGCTGACCAGATGAAGGCAGAGGAGATGGACCGGGAGTCGGAGCACTTCAGAAAAATCACGATGAAGGTGCTCACGATGCAGCTGAATTCAACGAGTGTGATGGATATCATGGCTTATGGCGGTGCCGCTGTGGGCATGGTCGTGGTCATCCGGCAGTTTCTGGCAGGCGCGGTTCCGTTTTATGGCGCTGTTATGATTTGTCTGCTTGCATCTGAATTTTTTATTCCGCTGCGGATTCTCGGATCGTTTTTTCATATTGCGATGAACGGGATGGCGGCAAGCGACCGGATTTTTGCGTTTCTGGATCTGGCGGAGCCGGAATCGGGAGAGGAACTGCTGACGGTGGATGACACGCGGATTGTCATGGAGGATCTTTCCTGGCAGTATTCCCCGGACCGCAGGATACTGGACGGGATCAGCCTGGAGCTGCGGGCCGGACAGCTGATCTCGATCGTGGGCGCGTCCGGATGCGGCAAAAGCACGATCGCAGGGATCCTGACCGGCCGGAACCGCGGTTATATGGGACATGTCCGGATCGGCGGCCATGAGCTGTCCTGCGTGCAGGAGGCATCGCTCATGCGGCATGTGACGCTGGTGGCGTCTGACAGCTGTCTCTTCAAGGGATCTGTCAGGGATAATCTGCTTCTGGGAAATCCCGGCGCGTCCGACGAGGAGCTGTATCAGGTGCTTGAGAAGGTGAATCTGAGCGGTTTTGTGCGGGAAGCCGGAGGTCTGGAGATGCAGCTCCAGGAGCAGGGCGGCAACCTGTCCGGGGGGCAGCGGCAGCGTCTGGCGATCGCCAGAGCCCTTTTGCACGACAGCCCGGTTTATCTGTTTGATGAGGCCACATCAAATATTGACGCGGAGAGCGAGGAGATGATTATGCAGGTAATCCGCCGGCTTGCTGTGGAGCGGACCGTGCTGCTGATCTCTCACAGGCTTGCCAACGTGGTTGGTTCAGACAGAATTTACGTTCTGGAGGGAGAAATCGTCTCGGAGAGCGGAACGCATGAGGAACTGATGAAGAACGACGGGGCGTACAGCAGACTGTACAGACAGCAGAAGGCGCTGGAGGCGTGGGGCAGACCGCGCGGATCTGAGACCGGGCTGCCGGAAGGCTGAAGGAAGAGAAGTATGCAGAGTACAGAAAAAAACAGACGAAGCGGAATCGCGGTCATGGCCGGCCTGATCGGACTTGTAAGGCCGCTTGCCGGAATTATGGTTCTGGCGGTGAGCCTTGGCGTGATCGGATACCTGTGCGCCATTTTCCTGACTGTGATTGCAGGACAGTCACTTCTTCAGATCATTCAGGAAAGCCGGCTTTCAGGCGGCTTTCTGGCCGCGCTGGTACTGGCGGCAGTGATGCGGGGAATCCTGCACTATGGGGAACAATACTGCAATCATTTTATCGCATTCCAGCTGCTGGCGCTGATCCGCCACCAGGTGTTTGCGGTTCTGCGGAGGCTCTGCCCGGCAAAGCTGTCCGGAAAAGACAAAGGGGATCTGATTTCTATCATCACCTCGGATATCGAGCTGCTGGAGGTGTTTTACGCGCACACGATTTCTCCGGTCGCGATCGCTCTGATCGTAAGCGTGATTATGACCGGGTTTATCGCATACCAGTCTCCGTATGCCGGCGTGCTGGCGGCCTGCGCATACATCTTTGTCGGCGCTGTGATTCCGCTCACCATTGGAAACCGCGGCGCTGCTGACGGCCTGATTTTCCGCAACGCGTTTGGCGCTCTGAACAGCTTCGTCCTGGAATCGCTTCGCGGTGTGCGCGAGACAATTCAATATGGAGGCGGAGATGCCCGGCAGAAGGAGATTACGTCCAGGACCAGAAAACTGGCGTCAGTTCAAAAAAGACTGAGCCGCCTGGAAGGAGAACAGCGCTCGTTCACAAACCTGGCCGTGCTGGGGTTTTCGTTTGGAATGGTTTTTTTGATGCTGCATCAGTTTCAGCGCGGAAACGCGTCCTTCTCACAGGTGCTCCTGGCCACAACTGCCATGATGGGATCCTTCGGGCCTGTGATCGCGCTGTCCAGCCTCGCGAACAATCTGAATCAGACGCTGGCGAGCGGAGAGCGTGTCCTTTCGCTGCTGGAAGAAGCGCCGGCAGTCGAAGAAAATAAAGATGGCAACACGGTGGTATTCTCGGATGCCGAGGCGGAAGAGGTTTGCTTCTCTTATAATTCGGAAGAACCAGAACGGGCGGTGCTGCAGAACTTTTCAGTAAAGATACCGGGAGGAAAAGTCCTGGGAATTCACGGACCGAGCGGCTGCGGAAAATCTACATTTCTGCGTCTTCTGATGCGCTTCTGGGATACAGACAGCGGACGGATTCTGCTGTCCGGAAATGATGTGCGGACAGTCAAAACTTCTTCCCTGCGTGAGACAGAGTCGTACGTCACGCAGGAGACAGACCTGTTTCACGACACGATTGCAAATAATATCGGAGTGGGAGAACCCGGCGCGTCCCGCGAGGAAATCGAGACCGCCGCGAAAAAAGCATCCCTGCACGAGTTTGTCAGGAGTCTGCCGGACGGATATGATACGGTGGTCGGAGAGCAGGGAAGCACACTTTCCGGGGGAGAGCGCCAGAGAATTGGCATTGCAAGGGCGTTTCTCCACAATGCGCCCCTGATGCTGCTGGATGAGCCCACCAGCAATCTGGATTCTTTGAATGAAGGCATGATTCTTCGCGCCCTCGCGGAAGAGAAAAAGGACCGGACGGTGGTGCTTGTCACACATCGCGCTTCCACACTCGGAATCGCAGATGAAACAATTGAGTTGAAGGGAAATGGGCAGGTCAACGCTACATAATGCAAGAGGCTGTCACACTTGATTGCAGTGTGGCAGCCTCGGTTCTTTCTCTGGGGAGAGGCATCTGTAAGGAAGTTATAATTACAGCTGCTCTCCGGTGAGGAGTGTGTACGCCTCCAGATATTTTTCGATGGTCTTGTCGATGACATCCTGCGGCAGGTTGTAGTCGCTGTCCGGGTTTGCCTTGAGCCAGTCGCGGACAAACTGCTTGTCGAAGGACGGCTGGCCGTGGCCGGGCTCATAGCCTTCCTGCGGCCAGAAGCGGCTGCTGTCGGGTGTCAGCATCTCGTCGCCGAGGACAATGTTTCCGTCCTCATCCAGCCCGAATTCAAACTTGGTGTCAGCAATGATAATGCCGTGCTCCAGCGCGTAGTCTGCGCACTTCTTATAGAGCGCGATTGTGCAGTCGCGGATGGTTTTCGCGTATTCCTCGCCCTTGCCCGGGAACGCAGCTTCCAGCACTTCGATACTGCGCTCATAGCTGATGTTCTCGTCGTGATCGCCGATTTCCGCCTTTGTGCTGGGTGTGTAGATCGGCTCTGGCAGCTTGTCGCATTCTTCCAGCCCGCGTGGAAGCTCAATGCCGCAGACGGTGCCGTTTTCCTGATAGCTGGCCCAGCCGCTTCCTGTGATATAGCCGCGCACGATGCACTCGATCGGGAGCATGGTCAGCTTGCGGCAGAGCATGCTGTTGCCCTCGAACTGCGGCTGGCGGAAGAATTCCGGCATGTCAGCGGTGTCGACGCTGAGCATGTGGTTTGGCAGGATGTCTTTCGTGTAGTCGAACCAGAATTTTGACATCTGCGTCAGAACGGCGCCCTTCTTAACGATCTGATTTTTCAGAATCACGTCAAACGCGGAGATCCGGTCGGTCGCGACCATAATCAGATTTTCTCCGACATCGTAAATTTCACGGACTTTGCCCTCTTTGACAGGCTGATAAGTTTGCATTTGCTGAACCTCCAGAATGCTTTGTTCAATCGAACGTGGAAGGAAGCGTGACGGAAGCCCGCACAGTTCCTAAAATGATGAATACATAAAGAAGTATAGCATATTTCGGCACTTTGTAAAGAAGAATTCCGGGTGCTGGATGCTCCTGCTTTCAGATGTTTTTTGCCGGGTTATGGGATCTTTTATGGATTCTTTAGAAATTGCTCCCCGTGTATGGTTTGTATGCGGATAACAAGTATGATAGAATGTAACTGTTCAGCACAGCCCGAAGCACTTGCTGCTGAGGGCGTAAGAATATGATTCAGAAGTGCGGTTTCATGGGCATATTTCCGGAGAGAGTATGACAAAGAAAAAAGCTGTAAATCTTGAGGCTTCCGCAGTGAATCCCGGAGATCTTTCCTGGGATCCGGTGACCGCGGTGTGCCTTGTCCGCTCGTATGACAATACGGTGGAGGAAGAAAAATGGGACAGGATCCAAGACGCGGAGATTGTCCTGACAAATAAGGTGATCATTGACGAAGCGGTCTTTGAACGATTTCCGCAGATCCGGTATGTGGGTGTCTGCGCGACCGGTTATAATGTCGTAGATCTGAAGGCGGCCAGGGAACGAGGGATTACCGTGACAAATGTGCCGGCCTACAGCACGGATTCAGTGGCGCAGCATACGTTCGCGCTGCTTCTGGATCTCTGTTCCAAAGTGACGCTGCATGACGAGAGCGTGCGGGCCGGAGACTGGAGCAGAGTGCAGACCTTCTGCTATTGGAAGGCGCCGGTCATCGAGATCGCGGGAAAAACGATCGGAATCTATGGATATGGAAACATCGGCAGAACCGTGGCGCGGATCGCGAAGAGTTTTGGGATGCAGGTACTGGTGTACACGGCGCATCCGGAAAAGTATCTTGATCACGCGGACGGGCAGCTTACGTTTACGGATGAGGAAACCTTGTTCCGGCAGTCGGATTTTATCACATTTCACTGTCCGCTGACCCCGGAGACCGACAGGCTGGTGCGGAAGGAGAACATTGCCCGGATGCGGGACGGCGTCATTTTGATTAACGTCGCGCGCGGCGGGCTTGTATGCGAAGCAGATCTCGCGGAGGCGCTCCGGTCGGGCAAGGTCGGAGGCGCCGGGCTGGATGTCGTCGCGGAGGAACCGATGCCTGCGGACAGCCCGCTGGCCGGTGTTCCAAACCTGATCATCACGCCGCACATTGCCTGGGCAAGCAGTGAGGCGAGAACCCGGCTGATCAATATCGTAGCTGAAAACATTCGCGGGTGGCTGGAAGGAAAGCCGCAGAACGTCGTGAATTGAAAAGAGGACAGGTGCAGAAGATATGTTGATTTCAGCTGTAAACGTTGAAGATACACAAGATAGCAGAGAAGTAAAGAGGAACGCGTCAGAAAAGCAGGCGGAAAAGCGCGCGGAGAAAAAACGGAGAGGGCTTGTCAAACCGAAGAAGGTCTCTTTTGAGAAGCCGGGCAATTTCCTGTATCCGGTGCCGCCTGTGATGGTAAGCTGTGCCTGTGAGGGTTACGCGCCGAACATTCTGACGGTCGCATGGGCAGGGACGATCTGTTCCGATCCGCCGATGGTCTCGATTTCTGTCAAACCGGAGCGTCACTCCTATGAGATGATCAAGGCCTCCGGCGAATTTGTAGTGAATCTCACAAGCAAAAAGCTGGCATA
>JAFVEX010000129.1 GCA_017475785.1 Eubacterium sp.
ATTTGTGCAGAGCAATCCTTATAATGTCGGCGTCGACTGCGCGATTCTGATGAATCCGCAGACCTGGGTCGCCTCCGGGCATCTCGGAAGCTTTTCTGACCCGCTGATGGACTGCAGGGCATGCCACGAGCGTTTCCGCGCGGATAACCTGATCGAGGATTACTGCAAGGAAAACGGCATTGATCTCGAGGGAGGCAGTGTGGACGGCTGGTCAAACGAGCAGATGAAGGCATTTATTGATGAGCACAATATCGGATGCCCTTCCTGCGGCGCGCATGATTTTACAGACATCCGTCAGTTCAACCTGATGTTCAAGACATTCCAGGGCGTCACAGAGGACGCGAAGAATACCGTTTATCTGCGTCCGGAAACCGCGCAGGGCATCTTTGTCAACTTCAAGAGCGTGCAGAGAACCTCGCGTAAGAAGATTCCGTTTGGAATCGGCCAGATTGGAAAATCCTTCCGAAACGAGATTACGCCGGGCAATTTCACGTTCCGCACCAGAGAATTTGAGCAGATGGAGCTGGAGTTCTTCTGTGAGCCGGATACAGACCTCGAGTGGTTCGAGTACTGGCGGAATTTCTGCATCGAGTGGCTCAGGAGCCTCGGACTGAAGGATGAGGAGCTGCGCGCGAGAGATCACTCTCCGGAGGAGCTGTCCTTCTACAGCAAGGCGACGACGGATCTGGAGTTCCTGTTCCCGTTCGGATGGGGCGAGCTGTGGGGCATCGCGGACCGCACGGACTATGACCTGACATGCCACCAGAATGTCTCCGGTCAGGACATGACTTATTTTGATGACACGAAGAACGAAAAATACATCCCGTATGTCATCGAGCCTTCCCTCGGCGCGGACCGCGTCGTGCTGGCGTTCCTCTGCGCCGCTTACGACGAAGAAGTGCTTGACGCGGAGCGCAACGATGTCCGTACAGTGATGCATTTCCACCCGGCTCTGGCGCCGGTGAAAATTGCGGTACTTCCGCTCTCCAAGAAGCTCGGCGCAGAGGCAGAAAAGATCTACGAAAAGCTTTCCGCGCAGTACAACTGCGAATATGATGACCGCGGCAACATCGGCAAGCGCTACCGCCGGCAGGATGAGATCGGCACGCCGTTCTGCGTTACCTACGACTTCGACAGCGCGGAAGACGGCGCAGTCACGATCCGCGACCGCGACTCCATGGAGCAGGTACGCGTGAAAATCGACGAGCTGGAAGAATACTTTAGAGGAAAGTTCGATTTCTAAATGAAATCTTTAAGCTTTTTAGAGATACTTTAGAATCCGTACATATTTTTCTCACAAGTTCTCTTTATAATGAATGTCAGATAGTTGATCAACCACTCACTATCTCCCCCTCATTTTATTATTTATAAGAAAGGCCGGCAATCACAGATTGCCGGTTTTTTCTTGTGCAGTGGAGCTGGCGCAAAATTTGAATCTCCTGATGCCATGTGGTATTCTATTAAAATATGGATCATAACTATACAATCGATGATTGGAGGCGGATGTTTTGAAATTAACAGAGCTTTTGGATGGTGTTGCTTACCAGCTTGTGTCGGGAACGGATGAGATCGAGATCAGGGGCGTCGCCTATGATTCGCGCAAGGTGGAGGAAGGCTTCCTCTTTATCTGTATCCGTGGAACGGTGAGTGACGGCCATCGGTATATTCCAGATGTCGTACAGAAGGGTGCCGCGGCGATCCTTACCGAGACCGGCGCGCTGGAGAACGCGCTTCCCCAAGAGGCAGAAGCGGCTGGCATTACCGTGCTTTCCGCAGATAACAACCGCCTGTCGCTGGCTTTGATCTCTGCCGCGTGGTTCGGCCATCCGGCGCGGGAGCTGACGACAATCGGAATTACCGGGACGAAGGGGAAAACCACGAGCACCTATATGATCCGCTCGATCCTGGAAAATGCAGGGCACAAGACGGGTCTGATCGGGACGATCGAGACGATGACAGGAAAGCGTGTGATTCCATCGGAAAATACGACGCCGGAATCCTGGCTGATTCATGAATACTTCCGCGAGATGGCAGACGCCGGGTGTGAGTGCGTTGTGATGGAAGTTTCCTCACAGGCCTTCATGATGGACCGCGTCGCGGGAATTACCTTTGACTACGGGATCTTTACGAACATAGAGCCGGATCACATCGGGAAAAACGAGCACGCGGATTTTGAGGATTACCTGAACTGCAAAAAGCAGCTTCTGCAGAACTGCAGAACAGGTCTGGTGAACCGGGACGACGCGCATTTTGACGTGATTGTGGACGGGGCGGACTGTGTGCTGGAGACATATGGATTTTCGGAGGAGGCGGATTACCGGGCAGAGAATGCCTCGCTTGTTTCACGCCCCGGATATCTCGGGATTTCCTATCACGCTGCCGGGAAAGTGGATTTTCCGGTGGAAATAGACATTCCCGGAAAATTCTCCATCTATAATTCACTGGCTTCCATAGCCGTCTGCCATCACATCGGCGCGGAGCCGGAGACGATCCGCAGGGCGCTCGCCGGGGCGAAAGTAAAAGGCCGCGTGGAGATGGTAAAGGTGTCAGATGAATTCACGCTGATGATTGATTACGCGCACAACGCGATGGCGCTGGAGAGCCTGCTCTCCACACTGCGGGAGTATCAGCCCCACAGGCTTGTGTGCCTGTTCGGATGCGGCGGAAACCGCGACCGCAACCGGCGTTTCGAGATGGGAGAAATTTCGGGCAAAATGGCGGATCTGACCATCATCACGTCAGACAACCCCAGAAATGAAGAGCCGCAGGCGATCATCGACGATATCAAGACAGGCATCGGCAGGACAGACGGAAACTATGTCGAAATCATAGACCGCAAGGAGGCGATCCGCTACGCGATTGAACACGGAGAGCCAGGCGACATCGTCATTCTCGCCGACAAAGGCCACGAGGATTATCAGATTATTAAAGGAAAGAAGTACCCCATGGACGAGCGTGTGCTGATCCGCGAGGTGCTGGAGGAGATGCGGCAGGAGGCATGAAAGAAGCCTATGGAACAGAAGGGCAGGAAGCTTTATGCAGACGTGATCGTGGATATCTCCCATGAGCGCCTGGACCGCGTTTACCAGTACCGGATCCCAGCCGGAATGCAGGCAGAAATCATCCCGGGAAGCTGTGTCGAGGTACCTTTTGGACGGGGGAACCGGCTGATCCGCGCGTATGTGACGGCTGTCCGGGAAGACGCGGAGATGGAAGATGACCGCATCAAGGAGATTCACGCCGTATCCGGCAAGGGACTGACAATTGAGTCCAGACTGATCCGGCTGGCTGCCTGGATCCGGCAGACTTACGGCTCCACGATGATTCAGGCGCTGCACACAGTGCTCCCTGTCAGGGACAGGAATCTTCCCCGTGCCAGAAAGCAAATTTGTCTCTTGTCGGACAGACAGGCTGTTCAGGAGCAGCTGGAGGCGGCGCGCAAGAAGGGGCATCGCGCCAAGGCACGGCTGCTGGAGCGGCTGCTAGAGGTACCGGTAATTGACCAGGCGGAAGCCGTGCGGCAGACGGGGATCGGAACCGCGACACTCAAAAAGCTGTCGCAGGATGGTGTGATACGGATTTTCGAGGAAGGTATGGACGGATCGGGATCCGGGATGGAATCCTACCCGCCTCCAGCGGCAATGAAAGTGGACAGCGTAAACGCGACAGGAGCGTCAGATGGCGCGTCTGCAGAGTTACAGCTGGCCGGGGCAGGAACGATGTCCGTCAGCCAGGCATTTCACCTGACGGAACCGCAGCAGGAGGCGGTCAGCCGGATTCTGGACAGCTGGATCCGGGCGCCGCAGAAGCCCGTTTTGCTGGAGGGCGTGACGGGCAGCGGCAAGACGCTCGTCTACATGGAGCTGACAGAAGAAATTCTGCGCCAGGGCAGGCAGGTGATTGTGCTGATTCCGGAGATCGCGCTGTCCTGGCAGATTGAAAACCGTTTTCGCGAGCGGTTCGGCGAAGCCGTCATTACACTGCATTCCCGGATGAGTAAGAGCGAGCGGTACGCCTGCTATGAAAAAGCGCGCCGCGGCGGCGCGAAAATTGTGGTAGGACCAAGATCCGCCCTGTTCACACCATTTTCAAACGCAGGGCTTATAATCATTGACGAGGAGCAGGAGACCTCCTACCGCAGCGAGGAGACGCCCAGGTACGACGCGCGGGAGACTGCCATCATGCGCGCGAAGCTGGAGGACGCGCATGTGGTGATGGGATCCGCGACGCCTTCGGTGGATTCGGCAGAAAAGTGCCGAAAGGGAGAATATCTGCATGTGCGGCTTCCTGAGCGATTTGGAAGCGCGCGGCTTCCGGCCGTTCAGATTGTTGACATGCGTCAGGAACTCCGGGAGGGAAACAGGAGCATGTTCAGCAGGGCGCTGCAGGAAGAAATCAGGAAACGCCTCGCGCGGAAAGAGCAGGTGATGCTCTTTCTGAATAAGCGCGGCTTTGCAGGTTTTATCTCTTGCAGAAACTGCGGAACCGTATTAAAATGTCCGCATTGTGATGTATCGCTGACAGCTCACCGGGACGGAATGCTGGTATGTCACTACTGCGGGTACAGAACCAGGCAGACGGGCAGGTGTCCTTCCTGCGGATCGGTGCACATCCATGGGTTCCGCGCGGGGACAGAGAAAGCAGAGGCAGCGCTTGCGCAGATGTTTCCGCAGGCGCGGATACTTCGCATGGACGCAGACACCACAAAAGGTAAAGAGGGTCACGACAGGATCCTGCGCGCATTTGCCGCCGGCGAAGCCGATGTGCTGATCGGGACGCAGATGATCGTCAAGGGGCATGATTTTCCGAAGGTGACACTGGTGGGAGTCCTTCTGGCAGATCTCTCTCTGTACGCAAATGATTACCGGGCGGCAGAGCGCACGTATCAGCTGATGGTTCAGGCGGTCGGCCGTGCCGGCAGAGGCGCGGCGCCGGGCAAGGCAGTGATCCAGACGTATTCCCCAGACCACTACAGCATCCAGGCCGCGGCAGAGCAGAATTACCCGGCGTTTTTCAGCCGGGAAATGCAGCTGCGTGAGCTGACGGGATATCCGCCGGCAGCACATTTGCTTGCGATCCACATAAGCAGCAGAGATGAAGAAAAGCTTAACAGGGCAGCAGATTATATGGTGCGGTATCTGCGGCGCGTACAGACTGGCCGGCAGGTCAGGATTCTCGGTCCTGCGCCGGAGGCAATCGCGAAGGTGCAGGAGTATTACAGACAGGTTATTTCCGTAAAAAGCAGTCACGCAGAGGATTTGATCAGAATGCGCCGGCTGCTGGAGTCATATATAGAAATCAACAGTGGATTTCAGGAAATCCGTGTGCAGTATGATCTGGATCGCTGACAGGTCCGGCGGCTGACAGCCGTCAGATCGAGCAGCTGCGGTCGTGGTTTGCCATCTGTGCGCAGATTAATACATGAATGAGTAGCAGAGGGGCGCTGATGGAATCAGCGCTTCCACAAAGGGAGGTACTGACTAAATCAAAATCAGTGCATCCATGACAATTTAGAAAATGAGAGGGCAGAACAATGGCGCTGAGAATGATCAGAGAATTTGGTGAGGCAGTATTAGAAAAAAAGTCAAAGCCGGTAAAGGCTGTGACGCCCAGAATCAGGGAACTGGTTGAAGACATGTTCGAGACAATGTACCATGACGGCGGCGTCGGGCTTGCCGCGCCGCAGGTCGGGATGCTGAAGCGGATTTTTGTGATTGATGTGGACGGAGAGACACCGTATGTATTCATTAACCCGGAGATTCTCGAGACGTCCGGCGAGCAGACCGGCGATGAGGGCTGCCTGAGCCTCCCCGGAAAGACCGGGACTGTGACGAGGCCGCAGTATGTAAAGGTCCGGGCCCAGGATCTTGACATGAATGAATTTGTGCTGGAAGCGGAAGATCTCCTGGCGCGCGCCGTGTGCCATGAAAATGACCATCTGGATGGAATCCTCTACACGGAGCATGTGGAAGGACCGGTCCGGGATGTGGAAGAGGTCATCGAAGAGGAGGAAGAGGAGGATTGAGAGTCGTATTTATGGGAACGCCTGACTTCGCGGCCGCCAGCCTGGAGAGAACCGCAGAGGCGGGACATGAGATTCTGGCTGCCGTGACAGGCGAGGACAAGCCGGTCGGGCGCGGCAACAAGATTCAGTTCTGCGCGGTCAAGCAGACGGCGCTGAAGTATGGAATCCCCGTACTGCAGCCGCAGGGAGTAAGAGGCGATGAGATTTATGAGACCCTTCGTGAGTTGGATCCGGAGATCATCATCGTATCGGCCTACGGGCATATCATTCCGAAACGCATTCTCGACCTGCCGCCATACGGCTGCATCAATGTGCACGCGTCCCTTCTTCCCGCGTATCGAGGCGCGGCGCCGATCCAGTGGGCAGTGATTGACGGGCAGAAGGTCTCCGGCGTCACCATCATGCAGATGAATGAAGGGCTGGATACCGGCGATATGATCGCCCGCGCGGAGGTTGAGCTGGCGCCAGATGAGACGGGCGGATCACTGTTTGACCGCCTGAGCAGTGTCGGCGCGGAACTATTAACGAAGACGCTTGAGCAGATTGCGGCAGGAACAGTGGACGCCGCGCCCCAGCCGGCAGAGAGCCCGACCCCTTACGCGCGGATGATCCGGAAGCAGGACGGGAAAATAGACTGGACGCGCTCTGCGGTACAGATTGAGCGGCTGATACGCGGATTAAATCCCTGGCCGTCTGCCTACACAGAACTGGAAGGCAGGATGCTGAAGATCTGGAGCGCCGAGGTCTGTCCGTCACCTGATGCGGAAGGCAGTCTTCCAGGGGCTGCGCGGCAGGCTGATGAACGGGTCTGTGAAAACAGCTGCTCAGAGGATGCGGCAGCACCACAGCCGGACGGGATTCGTGAAAACAAAGACTCAGATGGCGCCGCGGCACTGCGGCCAGGCACGATCTGTGAGGTTACAAAAAGCGGTTTTTCAGTGCAGACCGGCGAGGGAGTGCTCAGGATCCTGGAGCTGCAGCTCGCCGGAAAGAAGCGCATGCAGGCTGCAGAGTTTCTGCGCGGTTTCCAGCTGCAGGAAGGAGCGTATTTATGAGAAACGGTTATTATTATGGATTTGACTGGACATATCTTCTGGTTATCGTCGCGCTGATTCTGACGCTGGCAGTGCAGGCAAAGATGAACAGTACGTTCAGCAAGTACAGCAAAATTGCCAGCATGAGCGGGATGACCGGCGCGATGGCAGCCCAGAAGATTCTGGAGAGCGAGGGGCTCTACAATGTGCGGGTGGAGCATGTATCCGGGTCGCTGACGGATCACTACGATCCGCGGACAAAGGTAGTCAATCTGTCGGACGCGGTTTACGCGCAGCGTTCTCTCGCGGCGATCGGGGTTGCCGCGCATGAGTGCGGCCACGCGATCCAGGACGCGCAGGATTATCAGCCGCTCAGGCTCCGGACGGCGCTGGTGCCGGCGGCAAATATCGGATCAACGGCTGCGTGGCCGCTGTTTCTGTTTGGACTGATTTTGTCCTTCCGGCCGCTGCTGACGATCGGTATTCTTTTGTTCTGCGCCGCACTGCTGTTTCAGATTGTGACGCTCCCGGTGGAATTCAACGCCTCGCACCGGGCGCTGAAAAAGCTGGAATCCACAGGGCTGATGGCTTCCACTGAGATTACCGGATCCCGGAAGGTACTGTCTGCGGCAGCAATGACATATGTCGCGGCGGTTGCTTCATCACTGCTCCAGCTGCTGCGTCTTGTGCTGCTCGCAGGAGGCGGGCGGAGAAGAAACTGACCGGAAACTGACGGGCAGTCTGTCAAATTGTGAGCATTCAGTTGTGAATTTTTCTTTATGGAAACGCTGATTTAATCCATCACCGATCAGCTCGAATTAATCAGTGTTTCTTTAGATAGTTGTTGGATTTTCAGTGAGAGGCCGGACAGGAAGAATGAGAGAGTGTGACCCAAGAAGTCTTGCGCTGGATACACTTCTGGCAGTCGAAAAGGAACAGCGCCCCGGCCATCTGGTCATGCGAGACGTGCTGGCCTCACACCCGGAGCTGGATCCGCGGGATGTGCGTTTTTACAGAAAGCTGGTCGAGGGGTGTCTGGAAAACTTCATACGTCTGGATTACATCATTGATCAGTTTGCAAAGACAAAGACCGGCAGGATGAAGCCCGTAGTGCGGGAGATTCTTCGCATGGCGGTTTACCAGATTTTCGAGCTGGATTCCGTTCCGGACTCAGCCGCTGTTAATGAGGCGGTCCGGCTGGCCTCCCGGAGAGGACTCGGCAATCTGCGCGGCTTCGTAAACGGCGTTCTGCGAAATATCATCCGCGGAAGGGAAGAAATAACCTGGCCGGACAGAGAGACCGATCCGACCCGGTATCTCAGCATTATGTATTCTGTACCGGCGCATCTTGTGGAGCGCTGGCGCGGGCAGCTTGGAACAGCCCGCACAGAAATCATCTGCGGCGCGTTTCAGGAAGAGCCGCCGCTGACGGTCCGGCTGCGCGGGATCCAGTCCGGCAAGTGTGCATCAGCAGATGAGGCAGAGGCACTTCTGGCAGATCAGCTGACCGGAACCGTTACCGCAGAACCCGCTCCCTATGTTCCGTTTGCGCGGATTCTCAAGGGAGTTGCGGATCTGGAAAAACTGCCGGCCTTTCAAAATGGTCTGATTGCGGTGCAGGATGTCAGCTCTATGCTGGCAGTTCTGGCAGCGGGAATCCGGCCGGGAGATACCGTGCTGGATCTTGCGGCGGCACCCGGCGGAAAAAGTCTGCTCGCGGCTGATTTGCTGCAGGGCAGCGGGCATGTTATTTCTCGCGATATTTCAGAGCGCAAAACAGCGCTGATCACCGAAAACGCAGAGCGTCTCGGTATTCAAAACATCGAAATCCAGGTGCATGACGCGGCAGAGTTCGATCCGTCCATGGAAGGAAGGGCAGACGTCGTTCTCGCGGATCTTCCCTGCTCCGGACTGGGCGTTATCGGAAGAAAACCGGACATACGCTATCACGTGTCTGATGAAAAAACGGAGAGCCTGGCGCAGCTGCAGCGGAAGATTCTGCTGAACGCAGTCCGGTATTGCAGACCAGGCGGAACGCTGCTGTACAGTACGTGCACCTTCGACCCGCGTGAAAACGAAGAAAACGCGGCCTGGCTGGAGGAGCACACAGACGCGCGGCCCGACCCGGTCGCGCCGTTTCTTCCGGCCGCGCTCGCCGCGGAAGCCGGAGACGGCTGCTCACTGCAGCTGTATCCCGGCGTGCATCAATGTGACGGGTTTTTCATTGCGCGCTTTAAAGTGTAGTTTGTCGGGATCGTGGTTTTTTATTTTCGCACTCACCGGATCAGTTTCTTCTGACGATCCGGCAAAAAGCTTCCAGGCCAGATGATAAGACCCGCTAATTGCGCGAGGTGTTTATTCAAAAGGAGGAACAACCACCTCGCGCAATAACCGGCTCTAATCATCTTGTCCCGTAAGTCTTTTTATCGCCGAAGACCGTCAGAGGAAACTGATCCGCCTCGTGCA
>JAFVEX010000130.1 GCA_017475785.1 Eubacterium sp.
AAACTGCGGCATCAAAGGGATTCACCTCTACCGGCAGATCCCGCAGCCCTTCACGGTACCTCTTATAGATGGCTTTTTTCTGAGCGATGTGCTCCTCAAGGTATGGAAGCTGGCCTCGGACGATCCCCGCGACGATGTTGCTCATGCGGTAGTTGTAGCCGAGTTCCTCGTGCTGGTACCAAGCTGCGTCCTCTCGGCTCTGCGTCGACCACTTGCGGACTTTATTGGCGTCCTCTGCCTCGTCGCAGAGCAGAACCCCTCCGGCGCTGCCGGTGATGATCTTGTTGCCGTTAAAGGACAGGACACTGAAATCGCCGAAGCATCCGGTCTGTACCCCTTTATAGGTTGCGCCAAAAGCCTCGGCAGCATCCTCGATAATCAGGGCTCCGTACCGGGTTGCAATATTGCGGATCTCGTCGATCTTTCCCGGCGTTCCGTAGAGATGGGCGACCACAATCAGCCGCACCTCGGGGTAACGTTCAAAAGCCTTCTCCAGCGAAACAGGATCCATGTTCCAGGTGTCGGGTTCCGTGTCGATATAGACTGCCTCTCCGCCTTCATAGGCCACTGGGTTCACCGTGGCGTCAAAAGTCATGTCGCTGCAGAACACTTTTTTCCCTTCCAGGGTACCGTGTCCAACCCTGGGCTGGCCGTAGAGCTTCTCACCGGCAAGCTTCACTGCCAGGTGCAGGGCGGCCGTACAGCTGGAGAGGCCAACCGCATAGCGGCGGCCGACCTTTTCCGCGACGATGCGCTCTACCTCATTGATGTTCTCGCCAATGGTACTGACCCAGTTGGTCCGGATCGCCTCGTCCACCCACTTCTGCTCTTCTCCGTGCATGGTGGGGGTCGAGAGCCAGATTTTCTTTTCAAAAGGCACCGTAATCACCGTTTTTCTCCTCCATATGTGTTCTTACCTGTTCTGTGCTACGGGAACCGGTAAAATCCGTTCTCTGCAGGCTGCCATCAGCAGCGGAATCAATGCCAGATTGAGCAGATTCATCGGCCAGAAATATCTGAAATCCGTCCATCCCGTTGAAAGCAGCAGACTCAGCACCTGTCCGATCAGCGGTGTTGTCATCAACAGATATCGGCCGCTGCCGAAACGAATCATCAGAAATACAATTGCCGCCGTTCCAAGAAGAGTCATCAATCCGCATCTCCAAACCAGCATATTCAGCAGCTGTGAGTCCGCCGTGTAGGCCGTTGCTGCCGACATACCGGGAGCGATGCTCCGAAAGGCTCTCTCGCTGTAGAATTCATTCCAGCGGCGGTCTCCGTCCTCGGTACCCGTATAATTTGTGTTCTTGACAATAGCCCCTTCCCCCGCAAAGAGATCCCACAGGCAATCTTCTCTTGCAATCACAGAGCGAATGAGCAATTTTGGATTTTTCAGGAAGGTATCGAGATAGGCCGCAACAAAGTCCGCCGGTTCCGCGTCCAGCTCATAGGACTGGTGAGCCCAGGTCGGATTGTAGTCAAATTCCGCCGTGTTAAAATCCGTCATCACCGCAATCATCTTTGAAGTGTTATCTGAAACATCTCCTCCGGCATAATAGGTGCCCAAAATATCCTGCCCAAGGCCGATATACATTCCCCGTCTTCCCGGATCGATCACGTGATAATGATCACAGAGCGGCCCCTGCACAAATAAGATAAACAGAACCGACGCCAGGATTCCCGCAATCATTTTCCAGTTTCTGCGAAGCGTGATCACAAGCGGAACCGCAACCACAATCAGCGGAACCACCCCATTTTTCCTGAGCAGACTGATCAGACTCAGTGCCGTGAACAGTTCCAGATAGAGGTACCACTTTTTTCGGTACTTCTCCGGCTCTGTGGATAGCTTGGCAACAAGGACCAGCAGCCAGACCATCGCCAGCGCATACGGGATATCTTTCCAGATGGTATTCAGATGGAGGACATTCGCCGCATTTGTGCCAAACAGGAGCGCAAGGGAGATCAGTACGGAGTCCCGCATCCCCCGCTCTCTCAGGAACATCAGAAGCTCCAGAATGACATAGCACCAGAAGAAATAGTGTACCAGAATGACCGCGTAGGTGGAATTCCATACCTTCTGGATCTGCTGGAGAACCAGGCTGTAGAAGAGGGGATGCCAGTTATACATTCCGAAAGGGTTTTGCGCATATTTCTCAAAGGATTCGTAGGTATCCACATCGGAAATGCCGGGGTTATTTGCAATCAGGTTATAGATCGCCGGGAGAAGAAGGATCAGAACCAGAATCAGGATCAGTCTGATTCTCGGCATTCTTTCTGCGGATGCCTTTCCGGTAAAGCCTTTCGTAAGAAATCTTTCCGCCCCATAATAAAAGCTGATCAATACCGGCAGAAACCAGACTGCCGCAAACAGATACACCGCAATTGCGCCAATTGTGGTTTTCTGCTGGATTGGGAAAAGAAAACAGCGTTGCCCGACCAGTGTAAACGCAGCAGCCATATCCATCAACAGAAAGCCAATGGTTTTCCCCTCGGAATTCAGTCGTTTCCTTGCTTCGGTCTTTTTTTCTTTCCAGTTCAAAGAGGCGGCCGCAGAAAGAGCATAAAAGACAAACTTTACAGGCGCCTCGAACGAAATTCCG
>JAFVEX010000131.1 GCA_017475785.1 Eubacterium sp.
ATCACCGCTCAGCTCCCGGGAGATTTTCCCGTCAAATGCGTCTAAATTTCTAGAAATACCTCCAGTATTCCTTCGAAATTTATCCTTTTTGGCGGAAAAATCTCCTCGGGATCAGACCGGCTCGAATTAATCAGTGTTTCCATAGGAAAAAGTTTCGCAATTACCTGCATTATCATTTCATTTGACAGGAGAACAAACGAATGGCTATACAAAAAACAATCGGTCTTGAGCGCTGCTTTTTTGACGGAGGGCTTGGAACCATGCTGCAGCAGGCGGGTCTTGCCGCCGGCGAGCTGCCGGAAACCTGGAACCTCTCCCATCCGGAAGATCTTATCCGGATCCACTCAGCATATCTGGAGGCCGGCTGTGATATTTTCAACGCGAATACCTTTGGCGCGAACAGGCTGAAATATCCGGATAATCTGGAGGAAATCATTTCCGCCGGAATTCAGGCCGCCATGGAGGCGCGGCGACGGGCAAACCGCCCTGACGCGAAAATCGCGCTTGATATCGGCCCTTCCGGCAAGCTGCTGGAGCCCATGGGGGATCTCTCGTTTGAGGACGCGGTCAGCCTGTTTGGCGAGGTCGTCCGGTGCGGCGCCGCTGCGGGCGCCGATCTTGTCCTGATCGAAACCATGACGGATTCTCTTGAGGCAAAGGCCGCTGTCCTTGCAGCCAGGGAGAACTGTGATCTTCCCGTCTGGCTGACTATGGTATTTGACGAAAACGGTTATATGCTGACAGGCGGAACGCCGGAATCCATGACGCCGCTTATGGAGGGGCTTGGCGTACAGGCATTCGGCATTAACTGCAGCCTCGGGCCAGAGCAGATGAAGCCTATCGCAAAGCGTTTTCTGGCTGTCTCCTCCAGTCCGGTGATCGTAAATCCGAACGCGGGATTGCCGCGCGTCGAGAACGGCACGGTTTACTACGATATCACAGCGGAAGTGTTTTCGGAACAGATGAAAGAAATCTCCAAAGCGGGTGCCCACGCGGTCGGGGGCTGCTGCGGTACGACGCCTGCCCACATTTCCGCGGTCAGAGAGACCTGCGGTGATCTCCCGTTTACCCCGCCGGAGCCCAGGCCTTTCGCGGTTATCACCTCATCCTCCGCGGCGCTTGTACTGGACGGTGTGCCGGAAATGGCGGGACGGGCAGATATGGATGATCCTGACGGGGAGTTCGAAGAAGCGCTTGCGGATTCTGACGCGGAGACGCTTGTCGACCTCTATGTCGAGCTGGAGGATGATGCCGATGTTCTGGAGGTCTGTGTTGACGGCGGCGACGCCGATCCTGCGGCGCTTCTGCCGGATGTCGTGCGTCAGCTGCAGGGGATGACTTCTCTTCCGCTTCTGATCGACAGTTCCGATAAGGCCGCGCTCGCTGCCGCGATGCGTATTTATAACGGCAAGCCCCTTGTGCGGACTGACGGATCTGCTGAAGATATGCAGGAGCTGTTCCCGCTCGTACAGAAGTACGGCGCGTCGATTCTGGTCTCGCCTGCCGCGCCCGAAACACGCGAATCAATCCTGCAGACCGCCGCGTCATTCGGTATTCCCGCAAAAGAACTGATCTTCGAAGAATGATGCCCGTATTCAGATAAGAAAAGCATATTTGTGCCGTGGTATAAACAAAGAGGCTGTCGCCAAACAATCAAATGCATAGGTTCCAATGATCTATTATGCATTAGATATGCCAGGTGACAGCCTCTCATCTTTTTGATCAGTCAATCGCCGTTCTGTCCACAAGGTTTCCGTCGCGCCAGATGCGCTCCAGGTCATAAAACAGGCGGTTCTCTTCGTCAAAGATATGAATGACCAGATCGCCATAATCCATCAAAATCCAGTTTGCTGTGCGGTATCCTTCGATGTGTTTCGGTTCCACGCCGATCTTGCTCAGGCGTTCTTCCACCTCATCGGCCATTGCCTGAACCTGATTCCGGTTTGAGCCGCTGGCAATGATAAAATAGTCCGCAAGCGTCGAGATGGACTCTATGTTGATCAGCTTAATGTCAATTGCCTTCTTCTCTTCCATCGCGTCATAAGCGATTCCGGCGAGTTCCTGTGATGTTGCCATAATTCATTCACCCTCCTTCTCAACATGCTTCGCGTAGTAAGCATATGCATTTCTCGTCATAGGATCCATAGACTTGGGATTGCGGGACAGGTAGCTGACTGTATCCCGCAGGATCTCGCAGACACACCGGTCCAGATCCTGAAAAGCCAGCTGCCTGAGTTCGGGCAGCCGCGGCGCGCGGTCCCGGTTCGGCTCGATATAATCCGCCGTAAAGATGATTTTTTCCAGAATCGTCATGTCAGGTTTGCCGGTCGTGTGCCACCTGATTGCTTCCAGAATCGATAAATCTGTGACCCCATACTCAGCTCTTGCGAGATAAACGCCGGCTCTGGCATGAAGAAGTGCCGTATGTTCCAGTTCAAACGGCGAAACATCTATGCGTTCGCGCATACAGAGTTTTCGCAGTTCTTCACCGCTCAGATGCTTTGCGCAGTCATGCAGCAAACCTGCAATACGGGTCTCAGGCAGCGGGCAGCCATAGCGCATCGCAAGCGCGCAGGCTGTATAAGTCACGCCAAGGGTGTGGCGGAATCTCCCTGCATTCTGAAGCCCCGCAAGCTTCTGCTCAATCTGTACCGGATCCGGAAACCGCAGCTGTGTGTTACTTCCTGTCTTTTTCTTCATCTGCAAGCTCCTGCAAGTGATATATCCGAGATGCTTCAATATAGTCGATGACATTATCCGGGATGTAATATTTTACCGATTCGCCTGCCTGAATCATCTCGCGCAGATGGTGCGACGATATATCGAGATTCGGTGTGTCAAGCTTCAGAAAAGAGCCGCCATACTTCGCCTGTTTCGCCTGTATTTCGTGATCAAACAGAACCGGATCTGTCTGGTTCCTTGTCGCGACAACCAGATGGCAGGCAGCCGTGACTCTGGCAGGTTCTCTCCAGGTATCAAAGTCAAACAGACTGTCAGCGCCGATAATAAAGAAATAATCATTTTCCGGGTGCAGCTCATTTAGTTTCTCCAGTGTGCGGTACGTATAGCTGTATCCATCGGGGTTCATCTCCATCTGCGAGAGACGAAAATGTGGATTTGAAGCGATGGCACGCCGCACCATCTCGACACGCTGCGCATCAGAAGCACGCCCCAGCCGATTCTGCTTGTGCGGCGGATTCCCGGCCGGCATAAAATAAACCGTATCCAGATGGAACTGGCGGTGCGCCGCCTCGCCAAGTATCAGATGACCGATGTGAATCGGATCAAAGGTGCCTCCCATGATGCCGACACGCGTCTTTTCTTTCATGGCTCTCTCCTTCAAATGTTCTTTTGACGTGTCAGGTTCTATCCCGCGGCAGATCACTGCTTCAAACCTGCTTTTTCGGCCGCGGCAGCTCAATTTTCCGATGCTTTTTATCTCCCTGGCGGTAAAAAACAACTTTTCTCCCGACGACCTGAACGCAGACCGCGCCTGTCCGCTCCGCGAGCGTTTCAGCGGCTTCACGCAAGTCGCCCTCCCAGGCCTTCTGGACGCCGATTTTTACCAGTTCTCTCGCGCGCAGTGCCTCATCAAGAGACTCCGTAAATTCCGGTGTAACGCCGCCTTTCCCCAGCTGCAGGATCGCCTCTTCTTTCATGGCAAGCCCTTTCAGGAAAGCGCGTTGTTTGCTGGTTATCTCCATAATTTGCTCCTTATTTATAATACTCAAACGAATGTCCGTAAACCCAGACAAGGTCTCCGTCCGTGACGCCAGCCTCCTCAAGTGCGTCAAGGATACCGCTTTCAGACAGGAATTTCTGGAAAAACGCGAAGCCCTTCTCTGACTCCAGGTTGGTATATCCGAGCATCTTTTCCACTCTGGGACCCTCTACGTGGAATACATGCGCGTCATCCGGATCTGTCGTCACGATAAACGGAAGCGTCTGATCTACAGGAATGATTTCGTCTACGTCGATTTCCGCGTCAAAATGCATGCTTTCCTTTGGGATTTTCTCCAGCTCCTGCCGCACGTAATACAGCAGTTCCCTGATTCCGTCTCCTGTGGCGGCCGAAATGGGAAACACCTTGATTCCCGCAGGTTCAAAGGCCTCTCTAATATGATCCACGGGGCTCTTTTCGCCTGTTTCCGTATAGTACTCCATGTACAGCAGATCTGTTTTATTCGCCGCAATCACCTGCTTTCTGGCGGAAAGATCAATGCCGTATTTTTCCAGCTCCTGATTGATCTTCTGCACATCCTCGACAGGGTCACGCCCCTCACTTCCGGAAGCGTCAACCAGGTGAATAAACATCCTCGTCCGCTCGATGTGCCGCAGGAACTCAAACCCAAGCCCGGCGCCTTCAGAGGCACCTTCGATCAGACCAGGAATATCGGCGACGACAAACCCGGCTCCGTCCGGAAAATCCACAACGCCAAGATTTGGCACCAGCGTCGTAAAATGATAATTTGCGATTTTGGGCGCCGCGTTGCTTACACGGGACAGAAATGTAGACTTACCGACGTTCGGGAATCCCACGAGCCCGACGTCCGCGATCAGTTTCAACTCCAGACGAACCTCCAGCTCTCTGGCCGGCTGTCCGGGCTGCGCGTAGCGCGGCGCCTGCATGGTTGGCGTGGCGTAGTGCATATTTCCTTTTCCGCCTCTTCCGCCCTGCAGCAGCACGACACGTCTGTTTTCGCCGGAAAGATCGGCGATCACCTTTCCTGTCTGAACGTCCAGCACAACTGTTCCCTCAGGAACTTTCAGCACCAGATCCTTGCCGTCACTTCCGTGACACTTCCGCTTCTGCCCGTCCTCGCCGTTTCCGGCGGCAAATTTGTGCTGATAGCGGTAATTGGCAAGCGTGTTCAGCCCGGGATCAATCTCAAAGACAATACTGCCGCCCCTGCCGCCGTCTCCGCCGTCCGGGCCGCCGTTCGGGACATACTTTTCCCTGCGGAAGCTGACATGTCCGTCTCCGCCTTTTCCGGATTTTATGATGATTCTCGCTCTGTCTGCAAACATGAGAAACCCCTCTTAAGGAAGCAGTGATTCACCCGAGCCGCTCTGACTGCGTCAAAGGGATAAACCACGATTCCTAAAATAAAATGAACTGCTGCAAAATAACATGCAGCAGCCCATTTACACAACCGGTTAATCTTCGACCGGAACGACAGAAACTTTCTTTCTGTCTCTTCCGTATCTGTGATAGCGGACAATCCCGTCAGCGGTCGCAAACAATGTATCATCCTTGCCCCTGCCTACATTGACACCAGGATGAATGTGTGTTCCGCGCTGTCTGTAAAGAATATTTCCGGCTTTGACAAACTGTCCGTCAGCCCGCTTCGCTCCGAGGCGCTTCGACTCGGAATCGCGGCCGTTCTTTGTGGAGCCGACACCCTTTTTATGAGCCATTACGAATTCCTCCTTGCTGTTATGCGTTGATCTTGTCGATCTTTACTTCTGTGTACTGCTGTCTGTGACCGTTTTTGCAGTGATATCCGGTCTTTCTCTTGTACTTATAGATGACGACCTTTTTGCCCTTGCCGTTTCCGGTCACGGTCGCGGATACGGTTGCGTTCTCAACGTCCTTGCCGACCTTCAGGGTCTCGTCGTCTCTTACTGCAAGTACCTGGTCAAATGTAACAGCCTCGTCTGCTTCGACGCCAAGCTTTTCCACGCGGATGACATCACCCTCGGAAACCTTGTACTGTTTACCACCTGTTGCAATAATCGCGTACATAAGGCACCTCCTTATTAATCTCGCCAGATGCGGCGGCCTTCCGGCACTTGAAAGCCTCTCTGAGCGGCATACCCATACAATATACCATCCGCCGCATTATTTGTCAACTGCTTTCCGGCAATTGACGCAGGTGTTTTTCGGTGTTTTTCGGTAATTGACGCGGCTGTTTTCCGGTAATTGACGCGGCTGTTTCGCGGCAATTATCCTGTTCTTTTCCGACAGTTCATCTGGCTGACGCAGCCTGGTACACGGTGTGTCATACCATCCCCGCTGACGAGCATTCCCACCTCTGATTTTGTCTGGTCTGACCGCCTGTAACGTTCATATTGTCATCACCAGCAGGCCGAGCAGGACAATCCAGAACATCGGCAGAATAATCCGCCGGAAAACCGGCTTCTTCTCTCCCGCCGGAAAGAAATCCGGCCGCACAGGCGCCGTAGAAAGCGCCAGCAGGTACCGCCCCGCGTGGAGCAAAAACGGTACAGGCAGTCCAAACAGAATGATCGCGCTGCCCGCCATGGAGAGCGGCACCATCGGCAATTCCGGAACCGTCTCCGCGATTTGTGTGTGTACAGGAAGAATCCCCGGCAGCAGCATACTTCCGGACAGGAGCCCTGCGGCCGCGTGTTCTGTCAGCACAGCGAACAGGTTGTTCAGAAAATGCATATAGCTGGAGTAAAACATATTTCCGGTCATTGCCAGCAGATACGACATCATACCCCCGAGAATAAACATGGGAGCATATTTAATCGGATAAATATGAAAGACGGCAAAAACCGCTCCCATAATTACGCAGAGCAGCGGGATCTGGCGGACTTTGTACCGCATCCCGCACTGGATGACGCCTCTGTGAAGCGCTTCTTCACAGATTGCCGGCAGAACGGCAATGATCAGGATCTGCAGAAGCAGCGGCAGCTGTCCGTAAAGCGCGCTGCTCTCTTCGCTGAAGCTCTGATACGTTTCCGGGAAGAAGGCAATCAGCAGGTAATTCGCGATAAATGAGCTCAGGATTGCGGCGCCCCAGAGAAGCGTGCTTCCAGCGACAGCGGAAAGCTTTGGCTTCTTCAGCGGGAATACCTCTCTCCAGTCAGCGGGGATCAGTGCAACGAAGCCGACAGACAGCGCAAGCATCATCAGTTCTGTGATGACAACTCCGCCCATGCCGAGCCGGTACTGAATCCACCCGCCGACAGAAACAAACAGAATCATCTGCGCAAGAAAAAACAACAGAACCGACTTCGGTGTAAGGATGCGCCTGATACTCTTTTTTTTCAGTCCCGCAGGAACCAGATGTTTGATCTCGTAATAATTCATCGCTTAATGTCTCCGAAGTTTATGCAGCTGTTCCAAAAGAGACGGATACCGTTTTTCGCGCGTGAGCTCCGCAATTCCCAGCGCGGTCATGTCGACTGCAATGGTCTTGACAGGATCAGCGGCAGCCATTTCTCCAAGCTGCTTCATCAGCGCCTGTCTGGCGGCACCGTCCTCCATATTGATAAAATCCACCAGGATTGTCCCTGACAGCTGACGCAGGCGCAGCTGCCGGAGGAGTTCCCTGGCCGCCTCGAGATTGACCTGATAAGCCATCTCTTCTCTGGAGCGTTTTCCGCTGAATTTCCCGCTGTTGACGTCGACCGAGACAAATGCTTCTGTCGGTTCGATCACAAGACTGCCGCCTGATTTCAGATAGACGCGCTTCGTGGTCAGCTGTTCTAATTTTCGCGGAAGCCTGTACATCTGGTACAGGGGCAGATCCGGGTTCTGATACAGAAGGCAGGACGGCCTGTTGTCAAATTCCTCCAGTGCTTCCCGCAGAACATCCAGCAGCTCGGGGCGGTCTGTCTCAATTACCGTCGTTTTTTCAAACGTGATTCTGTCCAGCAGATGGAGCCACTCTGCGGCAGGCCGGTACAGGCATGTCCCTGTCTGCACCGCAGTACCCTCCTCAAGAATTCTCCTCATGCGGTTCCGCAGCGCGTGATAATCGCCCTGCAGAAGCTCTGCGGAGGCTTCCGCGGCATTGGTCCGGACAATCATGCCGAACGAATCACCCGGAAATCCCGCGAGATCTGCGCGGATCCTCTGCTGTGTCTCCCGTGAAAGCTTTTTGGAAAAATGCCATCCGGGATCCCGGGTCGTGATGGCAAGGTATCTGCCTGGCAGGTTCAACTCCCCGTCTACCCGTGGAAGCTTTGATTTCTGCGCGCTCACGTCTACCTGCACCAGAAGCTCATCCCCCTCCCGCAGAAGGGCGCCTTCCTGTCTGCGCGTTTTCATGACATATGCTTTGCAGTCGTTTCTGCCCCGCAGGGGCAGATAAGCTATCTGGTTTTTGCCAAGCCGCACAAATGCGCCGTCCGTCTGCCTGTGCAGGCGGTCAATCTTTCCTGCGTAGATTTCCCCTGGCTGAGGAGCCGGATCGGAAGGCGGATACAGAAAAAAATCCTGCAAATGCCCGGATTCATCCAGAATCGCGCACACCAGAACTTCTGTTCTGCTGACCGGCATATTCGTTAATAGCATTCGTTCAGACAATGACTTCTCCTAATGATTCCAGTGAACAAAAAGTACCGGGTTCTGCCTGTTCCGCATACAGGTCGAGCCTGTGAATGATGAGCGCGTTTTCCGGCATGTCAAGCCCGGCCGCGGAAAACAGTGCCTGCATGACCAGCTCTGGGCGGAGATTATCCACACTTCCCTGTGAGACGAGCATTTAAAACCCGTCGTCACACGGTGATAACTCATAAATCAGCGGGCGGATATTCATCACGCGGCTGCCTTTCTTCGTCTTTTTCTCTATCTGGATTTCCTCCCGCGACAGAAAAGTCTCCAGCGCGTCCAGAAGCGCTTTGCTGCAAGCCTCCGGTACGACGTCCCGGAACCGGACCAGATACCCGGCGGCGGCCAGCAGGCGCATACCGCCGGCTTTTTTATCATCCGGGATCCGGCGCACGGATAACACGGATATTCCTTCTGCCATCACGGCATTCAGCGCGGCTTCCATCCCGGCAGACGTTCCGGCACTGTTCAGTTCAAGGTCAAAGTACTCTCCTTCGCTCGTAATCCCCACGCCGAGCGGCGCGGCAAATGACATAATCATGTGCGGGCTGAATCCGCCGGAGAGCGCGGTGTCGAAGTCTGCCCGCCGAAGCGCCTTCTGAAAATAGCGCATGACATCCAGATGGCCGATATATTTCATGGTGCCGGTTTTGGAAAACTTAATCCGTACCTTCAAAACAGACACCTCCTCCGTACTTTCGCGCCCCGCAGCCGCTGCACTGCTGACGGCAGATTGGCGTCACGCGCCCGGCTATTGCCTGATACCACTCTCGCTTCAGGAATTCCTTTGTGACACCGATGTCGATAAAATCCCAGGGAAGGAGTTCAGAAAGGCTGCGCTCCCTGTGCACATAGAAGGCCGGGTCAATCCCGCAGGCCTCAAACGCGTCGTCCCACAGCTCCTGCCGGAAATGCTCTGTCCAGGCGTCAAACAGCGCGCCGTGACGGTAGGCGTGAAGCAGGACATCCGCGCAGCGACGGTCCCCGCGCGCGAAAAACCCCTCCAGAAGTGAAACGCCGCTGGCGTGATACGTAAAACGAATGCTGCGCTGGTTCGTCTGCGCCCGCACCTCCTGCTTGGCCGCCGCCGCTTTCTCCAGATACGAATCGACCGTATCCATTGCAGCCCACTGGAATGGCGTAAACGGCTTGGGGACAAAGTAGGAACAGCTGGCAGTGATCTGAACTTTCCCGCTTCGGGATTCCTTTGGAATCTCATAGTAGGTCTCCGCGATCTTCTGGCAGAGCTGCGCAATGCCGCGCACGTCTTCCTCCGTCTCAAACGGCAGACCCATCATAAAATACAGCTTTACCTTGCTCCATCCGCCCGCAAATGCCTCGCCTGCGCCCTTTAGAATATCTTCTTCTGTCAAACCTTTGTTGATTACGTTGCGCATGCGCTGTGTGCCGGCCTCCGGCGCAAAGGTCAGACTGCTTTTTTTGACATCCTGCACCTTCGACATGACATCCAGAGAGAAGGCGTCAATCCGAAGCGAAGGCAGCGAGATATTAATTCCGTGCGCCGGGCAGAATTCCATCAGGTAATCAATCAAAGGCTTCAGCTCAGTAAAATCACTGGTGCTGAGTGAGCTGAGGGAAATCTCGTCATATCCGGTGTTTGCGATCAGCGCCTGCGCGTCCCTCTTCAGCGTCGGCAGATGCTTTTCCCGCAGGGGTCTGTAGACCATGCCTGCCTGGCAGAAGCGGCACCCGCGGATACATCCGCGCATCACCTCCAGGACGACGCGGTCCTGTGTCGCCTGCACATAGGGAACCACCTGCGCTTCCGGATATGTGACACAGTCAAAATCCTTTACCAGCTGTTTTTCCACGACAGCCGGCACATCCTCATAAAGCGGGCCAAAGGACGCAAGCGTGCCGTCTTCTGCGTACGCGGCCTCATAGAGGGAGGGCACATAGATTCCGGGAAGATGTGAGGCCTCCCGGAGAAACGCTCTCCGGCTCATACCCGTCTCGCGGCATGTAAGATAAAGATCAAACAGACGGTCATAGACAACTTCCCCTTCTCCGATATAAAACAGATCAAAGAAAGGAGCGACCGGCTCCGGATTGTACGTACAGGGTCCGCCCCCGATTACGATCGGATCCTCTTCTGTCCTGTCTGACGCGCAAAGCGGAATTCCCGAGAGGTCGAGAATCTGGAGAATATTGGTATAGCACATCTCATACTGCAGCGTGATTCCCAGAAAATCCGCCGTCCGCACGGGATCCTGTGATTCCAGCATAAAAAGAGGAATCCGCTCGCTTCGCATGATCTTGTCAAGATCCGGCCACGGCGAGTAGACGCGCTCGCACCAGATATCCTCTCTGCGGTTAAACATGTCATACAGAATCTGGATTCCCAGGTGCGACATCCCGATCTCATAAACATCCGGAAACGCAAAAGCAAAGCGGATCTTCACCTGATCCGCTTCTTTCACCACTGCGTTGATCTCATTTCCGATATAGCGCTCCGGTTTCTCGAT
>JAFVEX010000132.1 GCA_017475785.1 Eubacterium sp.
AAGGTTGACTGCGGCGTGAAGCGTTATATTTTCGATCCTGACACCGGCATGGAAGTCGCGCCCGGCCTGCATTACCGCGACATGCACCTGGCAAATCACTTCATGCATCCGTTCTTCACCGGCACGGATAACAACGGCGGATTCCGCGCGGGCGTCTTCGGCGATAACGGCGACGAGCGTCTGCTGATGCAGGGACGCGTCAATGACTTCGGCACCTCCCGCGTGGAGAAAGAGCTCGACGCATGTCCGTGGGATATCATGGGTTCTGAGATCTGCCGCACTTCGACTGCATCCCTGCAGGAGATCGGCGCGTGCTGCGGCGACAACTGCGAGTACAACATGGTCGAGGCGAGAGGCTGTGGCGACCTGCACTGCCGCGTTATCTGTGAGAACCGCACAAAATTCCCGATGCCGCCAAGAGAGAAGATCTGGGACAACTTCGGCCCGATCGCGACCGCAGACCAGATCAAATTTACGCCGCGTGAGGAGATGTACACAGAGCCGCAGCAGATGCGCGGGGAATACGACTATACATACCGCAGCGGTACCTGCAGGGAGAAGGACGCCGACAGCTATTATAAAGACGGTGCCGTCACCTACGCGCTCGGCAGCGACTACTGCATCAATCCGCTGAACCAGCTGATCAAAGCCGGCAAATTTACGCAGGAGCAGGTTGATTTTACGATCGAGTGCGTGTTCCGCGGAGCCGGCAAGGCGCAGTTCGGCGAGCAGTTTGCGATTTACGGGCTGCACGACTGGCTCGGCGTGCCGCGCGGCGTCAACGACGGACGCGTGCTCGGCGGCTACATCGAGATGATCCTGCAGAGCGTGCTTGTCCCATATGAGGTCGTGGCATTCAACGAGGAAGAGGTCATCTATGACATCAACCGCAAGGCATTCGGCAGAGGCCTTCCGATGATGACAACCGCTTACAATGCGTACTTCTATGGCATGGTCAAGACACTGGTCAGCCCGGAGTGGTTCTTCTGGGAGGAGACAGAGGATGTGCCGGAGGACATTTACCGCGTGAAGATCGCAAAGAAAATTGACAAATTCTGTCTCTGATTCCATAGCGCTCTGCGAAAGGAGGAACAAACGTTATGTATAAAAATGTTTATAAATATGACGATATGAAGCGCGCGGAGCATATGGCGGTCCGCAATGCGGTCGGCTGGTATCTTTTTACCCATGAGATCATCGAGGTAACCGGGCCGGACGCGACCGCTTTTCTGGACTATGTCTGCCCGAAGAATATCGGCAATCTGGGCATCACCCGCGGCCGCTACACGACCCTGCTCAACGAGAAGGGCTGGATCATCGATGACACGGTCATCTTCCGCATGGATGAGAACTGCTACTGGGTCTCCACCCTCTATACAAAGAAAAACATGCCGTGGTTTGACCAGGTAAAGGGTGATTATAATGTGGAATATAAGGACATCACACCGCAGTGGGATATGTATTCCGTGCAGGGGCCGAAGTCGAAGGAACTCATGAACGAGCTGATCGAAGAGGGCGTGGATGACGTCAAATTCTTCCAGATCCTGGACAAGACCATGGACGGAACTCCTGTCAAGGTCAACAAGGGCGGATTTACCGGCGAGAAGAACGGCTACGAGCTCTATGTAAAAAAAGAAGATACAAAGAAAGCAGTCGAAAAGCTGCGTGCGCTCGCGCCGAAATACGGCGGGCAGCAGGTAACCGATATCCAGATCATGGTGTGGTCGCTGCCGACCGAGGCAGGCTTCTACCTGATGTGCGACCTCTCCCGCAACAATCCGTTTGAAGTCAATATGACCCAGGGCATCAACTGGGACAAGGACTGGATTGGCAAGGAAGCCCTGCTGAAGGTGAAGGAAGAAGGCCCGAAGCGCAAGCTGTACGGATTTACGGTAGACGAAGATGATATCTTCATTCCCGCGCGCAACATCGGCGGACCCGGCACCCCGGTCATGGTAGACGGCGAGGAAAAAGGCCGCGTCACAAAGGTAACTTACAGCTATGTAAATGAGAAAAACATCGGATATGCCATTGTAGACGCAGACCTGAAGCCAGGCGACAAAGTCATGCTGCACGGATATGAGGGCGTTCTCTGCGAACTTCCCTTTATATAATATTCAATAAGGCAATTGCGTAAAAAGCTCAACTGTTCAGAAAGTCCAAAGTGCGACTGTTTTGCCGGGGCGAAGAATGGTATGAGAGAAAACTGGTAGTATTAATGATAAATTTTGATTATTTATGCCATAACCTCTTATTTGTATGATGATTGTATCATACCATTCATCTTGGCGGCGCTCTGCCGGGTGCCGCCGGGACGAGCCCTGGCAGAGGCCGGACTTGTCTGTAACCTGCAAAGGCGCTGAAGCGCCGGATGTGAAAGGAGTTCATTTTATGAAAGGCTTTATCTATAACGGACCGGGCAGTATTGAGTTGAAAGAGATACCGATGGAGACATGCGGCGACAATGATGTCATTCTGAAAAATATCTACGCAGGCGTCTGCGGCTCCGACGTCACGGCCTATAAAAGCGGCGGAGATTTTATGCGGCTGTTTCCGGGGATGGAGATGGGACATGAGTGCGTCAGCGAAGTTGTGGAAGTCGGCAAAAATGTAGAAGGAATCGCCGTCGGAGACCGCGTGTTCCCATATCCGATCTTCGCGAAGGATGACACAAAACGCTCCGGGTCCATGGGCGCTTTCTCACAGTATATCCACGTCCCGAACTGCAAGCTGGATCACAGCGTGTACAAGGTGGATGACACGATTTCAGATAAAGTAGCTTCGATCATTGAGCCATTTGCGGTCGGCGGCCAGGCAGCGCTGCTCTCCCGTCCGAAAGAGGGTCAGAATGCGATTGTCTACGGCGCGGGCGTCGTCGGCATGGCAGCTGCGATTACCCTGAAGTATCTCGGCTGTGACAAGATCCTGATCGCAAACCGCTCGACGTTCCGGCTGGACATCGCGAAGGAACTGGGATTTGAAGTCTGCAGCCCGGTACAGGAAGACATCAAGGAAAAAGCGGCGGCATACTTCGGACCAGCGTTCGGCGTCATGGGACAGACCTTTAACGCGGATATTTATATTGACGCCATCGGCGGAACATCCTGCTTCGAGCTGTTCCAGCAGTGCGGAAAAATTCAGGCAACCTACACGCTGGTCGGTCTTCATCATGACGAGATGAAGTTCCATCCCGCGATGTTCACATATTCATCCTGGACCATGCAGGGCGCGGGCGGCTATTCAGATGCTTCTGTCAGGCTGGCAATGGAGATCATGCAGTCCGGCAAATTTGACATCGAAAAGCTGATCACGCAGGAATATCCGCTCGAGGAGCTGGAAGACGCGATCAAGAAAGCGATGACAACTTCTGAATCGCTGAAGGTTATAATTAAGAATAATTGAGGAACTGGGAAGGTGCCGGAAGATGCATCAGGCCCTGATCGACCAAAGGAACCCAGGCGTTTAACACTGCGCCGCAGATCGGAATCTGACATTACAATCCGGGCCGGGGTCCGGCGCAGCGCGGAGATAAAGGCCATGCGTGAAGGCATGGTATAAATAAAAAGCATCGCTTTCGATGAGAATTACATCGGGGGCGGTGTTTTTTGTCCTTGTATTTCAAAAATAAATTCGTTACAATAAACGTGTAATTGCCGGGGAGCCTCGCAGTGTGGAAAGTCAGACTGTGGGGAGGCAGTATTGAAAAACAGAATCATATTTTTTCTGCGAAATCAGCTGGTGATCTGGGGTGTGACCATTTCGGTGGTCCTGACGGCAGGGTGCGGACAGCGGTATGAGCTTTTGTTAGCGGATGAGCCTGCGGCAGGATCGGATCAGAAGGCTCAGGATTCACGGAGCAGCGATAAGACGCAGACCGTCGGAGAGGTGAAAATTCCTGAAGGCGGCGCGGAAAGTGATCCGACAGATGAAAACACTGCAGAAGGCGCATCTGACAGCGGCGCGGCAGAGGAAAGCGTCCCAGGTGACGGCGCAGCAGCGGACAAATTAATTTATGTTTACGTATGCGGCGCGGTAATGCATCCGGGCGTCTACGAACTCCCGGAACAGAGCCGGGTTTACCAGGCGATCGACGCAGCTGGCGGCCTGCTCGAGGAGGCAGACACAAAACTCCTGAATCAGGCACAGCAGCTCACGGATGGGCAGCAGATCATCGTCTATACGGAAGAAGAGGCGGAGGAGATTTCTCTCTCCGGTGAAATACTGGCCGGCGCCGCGGCAGGGGACATGCAGACCGCAGATGCAAGGATCAACCTGAATACGGCTTCGCGCGAGGAGCTGATGACGCTGAGCGGGGTCGGAGAGGCGCGCGCGGACGCAATCATTTCGTACCGTGAGCAGCATGGAGGGTTTTCCTCGATCGAAGAAATCATGCAGATCGAAGGGATCGCAGAAAAGTCATTTGAAAAGCTGAGAGATCAGATCACTGTATAGATCACTGTATATAAGAAAAAACAGACTGCAGAGCAGCAGAGGCAGCAGGCTTCAGACCGGAGGAACAACATGGCAAGAAGAGTTCTGGTTGTAGATGATGAAAAATTGATTGTGAAGGGAATTACCTTCTCGCTGGAGCAGGAGGGAATGCAGACAGACGTCGCCTATGACGGCGAGGAGGCACTGCAGCTTGCCAGGGACAATGATTATGATGTAATCCTTCTGGATATTATGCTTCCGAAGATGAACGGGCTGGAGGTTTGCCAGCAGATCCGCGGCTTCTCGAATGTGCCGATCATTATGCTGACCGCCAAGGGCGAGGACATGGACAAGATTCTGGGGCTGGAGTATGGCGCGGATGACTACATCACAAAGCCGTTCAATATCCTGGAGGTCAAGGCGCGTATCAAGGCGATCATGCGCCGGTCCAGACGGTCGCATGAAGAGGAAGAGCAGTCGCGCGTCGTCACCGCAGGCAGCCTGAAGCTGGATGTGGATTCCAGACGTGTCTTCATAGAAGGCAGAGAGGTGAACCTGACGGCGAAGGAATTCGACGTGCTCAAACTTCTGGTGTTCAATCCGAATAAGGTGTACAGCAGAGAAAATCTGCTCAACATTGTCTGGGGCTATGAGTATCCCGGCGATGTCCGGACCGTGGACGTACACATCCGCCGGCTGCGGGAAAAAATCGAGAGCAATCCGTCGGATCCGAAATATGTGCACACAAAGTGGGGCGTCGGATATTATTTTCAGGGGCAGTAATGCCCCTCTTTTCTTTATAGATAAGCCCCTTTTTTCTATAATCTATTTAGCCGGTCTGTTGACGTAGGTGTTGCGGAACTTTGAGTAGACGATCTTCTGGCTCGCGTAGACGCTGTAATAGCCGGAAAACGCGTAACTCAGCGCGATGGTAATCAGGAAGTAAGGCATGCCCGCGTATCCGAACATCTCAAAGCAAAGCAGCAGAGAGGCGATCGGGCAGTTCGTGATGCCGCAGAACAGCGCGGCCATCCCGATCGCGGCGCACATCTGGTGGTCAAATCCGACCAGCATCCCAAAGGTACTTCCAAAGGTTGCCCCGATATACAGAGAAGGCACGATTTCTCCGCCCTTGTACCCGGAACTCATGGTGAGCGTCGTAAACAGTATCTTTCCCAGAAACGCCCATGCGGGCACGGAGCCTTCAAAGGCCTGCTCGATGACATCCATGCCGGCGCCCGTAAACAGCGGGGTTCTGAGCGCAAAGGTCAGAACGGCCACCAGCGCGCCTGCCGCGGCGATCCGCGCGTACGGGTTTGGCAGCAGCTTCTGGAAAAACTCGCCGCCCCGGTGCAGGGAGACGCAGAAGAGGATGCTGATCAGTGCGCACAGGATGGTCAGAATGCCGCAGATGACGGCGTGAGAGACCGTGAAGGAAGGAGCGATATAAATCGTAAACGCGTCAGGGCGCGTGCCGAGCCAGACGGCGAACGCGTTGGCTGTCAGCGCCGAAAGGGTGCACGGCACCAGCGCGGCGTAATACAGGACGCCGATAGAGGAAATTTCCATTGCCAGAAACGCGGCAGACATCGGCGTGCCAAAAAGCGCCGCGAAGGCGGCGCTCATCCCGCACATGGTAATGATTTTTCGATCACCTTCGTGGAAACGGAACAGGTATCCGAGATTCTGTCCGATACATCCGCCGATCTGCAGCGCAGCGCTCTCACGGCCGGCTGAGCCGCCAAACAGGTGCGTCACGGCAGTCGCGCAGAAAATCAGCGGCGCTTTCCGCAGCTGCACGCGGTCACTGCCTGTAATAGACGTAATGATCTGATTTGTCCCCCGGTCGGTCACGACGCCGCATTTCCGGTAGACGAACACGATCAGCAGTCCGCCCAGCGGAAGCAGAGCGATGATCCATGGGTGCGCCGTGCGCGTCTCAGTCACAAAATGAAGCGTGTGGTAAAAGCCCGCGCCGATCGCGCCGATCAGCAGGCCGACGCCCTCGGCAGCCAGAATCCACTTGATCAGATAGATGGCGTTGACAATCAGCGCGTGTTTTGGGACTTTTTCAGTCAGATGTCTCACGTTCATGACAGGAGCAGCTCCTTTTTTATTTTTAGCCGCGGTTACTGATTTTCTGAATCAAATTCCCGGCCCAGGTGTGATGTACCTTCATGGCGCCGACCGGGCAGAATTCCTGGCAGCAGAAGCAGCGGATACATTTGCCGCGGTCAATCGACGGCTTCTTTCGAACCATCGAGATCGCCTTTGCGGGGCAGACGTCGGCGCATTTCGCGCAGCCGACGCATTCCTTCGGCCGCACCTGCGGCCGTGTTTTCAGGGCTGCGTTGAAAATGACAGCCGAGAGTTTTCCGAAGGGGCCTTCTCCCAGAGAGAAATCGACGCCCATCCGCTTGATATCCGTTTTAAAATCACCAATTACATAAGGCGCAAGCGCCTCGCCGACACACGTGACTTCTTCGAAGGATGCCGGGCCGAGCCCGCGCAGGTTCGCCTGCCGCAGTGTATCGATGTCCGCAAGCCCCAGACCGATCAGATGGGCGGCGGCCATATCAATGTCGTAGGGTGACTCACTGGCCAGAAGCAGCCCCATATGCCGCGGCGTTCCCGATGTCGGACCATTCCCTTCCATGCAGTCTACTGCGTCAACGATGCAGAGACGCGGGCGGAAGTACTCATTCAGGTCGATCATCAGATTCGCGAAATCCGAGATGTCCGGAAACCGCATGTGATATTCCGGTTTTGTCGTGCCCGGAATCGTGCCGAACAGATTTTTGACGGCGCACGTCATCTTCATCATCGCGTGCGTCTTAAGCTTGCAGAAATCGATGATGCAGTCTGCGGCGTCCAGCCAGCCGGTATAGGAGAAGGTCTTGAGAGATACCGCCTCCTGAAAAACCGCGTCACGGATGGAAAAGTCGCGGTTCAGACGCGCGCCGGCTTCTTCGACGGTGGTCAGTCCGCAGATCCTGTAAACATTCTCCAGATGACCGGCGGTAAAAGTCCCGCCGGGACTGTCGCCCACAATTACCTCAGCGCCCCGCGCAGTCAGCATGCGGCACAACTCCGTCACCAGAACCGGGTTCGTCGTGGCGGCCTTCTCCGGCGCGCGCGCCGCGATCAGGTTGACCTTTATCGCAATCGTCATGCCGGGTTCTACCCAGTCAAGCCCTCCCAGCGGTTCGAGAACACGCGCGAGGGATTCCCGGACCGTGTTCACGTCGTACCGGCCGCATGCGGCCGCGCTGACAGAGCGGTTATAAGCAGCAGATGAATCTTTATACATGGCAGACCTCCTGGATTGTTCATCAGGGAAACAGGCTCCTTGTGTATTTTCCATTATACTATGAGACAGTAGGTAATTCAAAAAAATTATCAGAAGACAAGATGGTTCCAGACTTCATTTTTGAGATATATGTTTTTCTGTAAAAAACGGTTGACTTTTTAGCTGTTATTTCGATATAATACGGCTTGTCGAGTTGCTGAACGCGTAAATCCGGACGGATTTGCGCGTTTTTTTTGCATGATGGGAAAGTAGACCGTTTCAGCTTTTTTCGTCATACAAAAGTCTCCGGCGGCGCATGACATCCACTGGACGATCAGCGCCCCTCATGCCTGACAGATAAAATAATAAATGGAGGATTCTGACATGCCGCAGCAGTCAAACGCAAAGCTCTGGAACAGGGACTTTGTCCTGATTATTGTCATCAACTTTCTGGTTTTCATGAACCATATCATGATCCTGAACACGTTTCCGATGTTTCTGGAAACACTGCATCTGGATGAAGGTGTCGCCGGAATCGCGGCGTTCGCGTTTTCAGCCGTGGCGGTCATTTTGCGTCCGTTCATCGGCTGGCTGCTGAACAACGGCAGACGCAAGAGCATTCTGATCATTGGAATCGCGGGAATGTTCCTGATGCCGGTCGGATATCTCTGCGCGGACCTGATGGCAGCGCTCGGCTATGCCATGACGGCAGCCGTTGTGCTCGCGATCACCTGCAGGATGCTGCACGGCGCGGCGCTGGCGTTTTCCAATACCACGACTGCTACCATCGCGAGTGACGCGCTTCCGCAGGCGCGGTTCGCGGAGGGCATGGGATACTTTGGCATGGCGACTGCCCTCGCCACGTCCATTGCGCCCGCCCTCAGCCTGAAGCTGATCGAGGGCAGCTTCCGCTCGATGTTCATCTGCGCGTCTGTTTTCATGGCAGCTGCGTTCGTGCTGTATCTGATGATGCAGACACATGCCCGCCCTGTCGAGCGCAGGCAGCCGTTCACGGTCAGAGGCCTGATCGACCGGGATGCCGTGCCGGCCTCCGCAATCTGCCTCGTATTTCTGCTTACGTGGGGCGCACTGGAAAACTTTTTATCAAAATTCGCACTGGAAAACCATCTGCCCTCCGGCGGCATATTTTTCCTGATTACGGCAGTAATGCTCGTCGTAGTGCGTTTTGCCCTGGGATCCCTGGCAGATAAAATGGGAGAGGGAATATTTGTCTACTCCTGCAATCTGGCTATGCTCGCGGCATTTTTGCTGCTGGCTCTGAAACCCGGCAGCGTGACATTTTATATTGCGGCAGTACTTGCCGGGTACGCGTTTGGCGGAATCGAACCCGCTCTGCAGTCCATGGCAGTCCACATCGCTCCCCCCGAGCGGCGAGGCAGCGCAAATTCAACATTTCTGTGCGCGTATGACATCGGTCTGGGGTGCGGCGGCGGAATCGCGGGACTCCTGATCGCCGCAGCCAGCTACCGAACGATGTTTCTTGTGGTGGGAATGGCCACAGTTCTGTCGGTCCTGCTGTACGTGGTGTGGGGAAGAAACCATCCGTCCTCCCTGCGGTTTAAACATTAAATGCAACTAGATTACATAAATATTGCAGAATAAAAAAGAGTGTGTTATAATTGCTTCCGGGATGTCCGACGCGCGGGTATCCCGGAATTATTTTGTATAATAGGAAATACTCTGAAACAGAGTACTTTCCTGTCTTTCAGAAGCGGAGCGCCATGTTTTCCAGACTGATTCAAAGCGGAAAGTTAAAATTTTTGAGAAGCCTCAGGCTGCGCATTATGATTCTCCTGTTCATCATGGGAATTGTGCCGGCCATCGTCATTGAGACTGTGATTGTGCAGAGCCAGGAGACGCATGCTGTCTCCCAGCGGACGATCACAGTCAAAAACCAGTGTTCGATTCTCTGCGATCAGCTGGTGAAGCTGAATTATCTGGAGGATCCATCCGACGAAGTGATCAATGGCGAGCTGGGCGTTCTGACAAGTCTTTACGGCGGGCGCGTCATGATCATCGACAGGGATTATAAGATTATCAAAGACACGTTCAATCTGGACAAGGGGAAATACATCCTGTCACAGCGTGTCGTAAAGTGCTTTGAGGGCGAAGAGACAGATCACTATGATTCCCGGAATCAGTACGTGGATATGGTGCTGGCGATCAAGGACGCAGAGAGCGGCAGCCGCGAAGTACGCGGTGTCATGGTGGTCAGTGTGTCCCTCACGGAGATTCAGGTCAGCAAGGATCTGATGGAACAGCGCGCGCTGATCGCGCTGACAGTCGTCATCATTATCATTCTGATAGTAGGATTCCTTCTGTCAGGCGTGCTGGTGAAGCCATTTGAGAAGATCACGAGGTCGATTGAGGATGTCACGGAAGGGTACCTGGACGAGCAGATTTCTGTCACGGATTATCTGGAGACAGAGACGATCACAAACGCCTTCAACCGCATGCTGCGGCGGATCAAGATTCTGGACGACTCCCGCGAGGAATTCGTCTCGAACGTCTCTCATGAGCTGAAAACGCCGCTGGCGTCGATCAAGGTTCTGGCTGACGCGCTGAACAGCCAGCCGGATGTCCCGATTGAGCAGTATCAGGAATTCATGCAGGATATTTCGCAGGAGATTGACCGTGAGAACCAGATCATCACAGATCTTCTGTCCCTGGTCAAGATGGACCGGAAGGCGCTGGATCTCAACATTGAGACAGTTAACATCAATGACCTGATCGGCCTGCTCATGAAGCGCCTGAAGCCGATCGCGGAGCTCCGTCAGGTCGAACTGACCTTCGACAGCTTCCGGCCTGTCAACGCGGAAATCGACCAGACAAAACTTGCGCTCGCGTTCTCCAACCTCGTCGAAAATGCGATCAAGTACAACAAGCCCGAAGGCGGCTGGGTGCGCATCTCGCTCAATGCGGATCATAAATATTTCTATGTGACCGTGGCAGACTCCGGAATCGGAATCCCCGAGGATTCCATCGACCACATATTTGAGCGGTTCTACCGCGTGGACAAGAGTCACTCCAGAGAAATCGGAGGCACAGGACTCGGGCTAGCCATCACACGAAACGCGATTGTCATGCACCGCGGCGCCATCAAGGTCTACAGCCAGCCCGGAGAAGGAACCACCTTCTCCGTGCGGATTCCGCTGGTGTATATTGCATAAATTGTAGTTTACACAGAGGAGGATTTCTGTGAAAAGAATATTCAACGTAATAATCATCCCAATCGTATTATGCTTAATTCTGGCGGGCTGCCAGGGCGATTCTGCCGTCCTGGAAGGCGAAGTCGCGCAGATCAGCCAGACCAAGCGAATCTATTTTATCGATTCGGATGAAAACCAGCTGAAATC